>DASXZS010000226.1:0-8920 GCA_036501785.1 Acidimicrobiales bacterium
TCTCCCCGTCGTCCAACCCGAACCGCAGGCGGACTACCCGCCGTTCCCGCTCCGACAGCTCTCTGAGCGCCTGGTTGACCGCCTCGTTGAGCATGGCCCGGGCGGCGGCCTCCGAAGGCGCGATGGCGGCCTCGTCTTCGATCAGGTCGGAGAGGCTGAAATCATCCTCGCCCATCGGCTGTTCGAGCGACACCGTCTCCTGGCTGACCTTGAGGATTTCGCGGACCCGGCCCGGCGTCATCTCGGCCCGGGCGGCCACCTCGTCGACGTTGGGTTCACGCCCGTAGTCCTGCAGCAGCTGGCGCTGAGCCCGCATCACTTTGTTGATGGTGTCGACCATGTGCACCGGGATGCGGATGGTGCGGGCCTGATCGGCGATGGCCCGGGTGATGGCCTGGCGGATCCACCAGGTGGCGTAGGTGGAAAATTTGAAGCCTTTGGTGTAGTCGAACTTGTCGACGGCCCGCATCAAGCCGAGATTCCCCTCCTGGATCAGATCCAGGAACGCCATGCCCCGGTTGCGGTATCGCTTGGCGATGGACACCACCAGCCGCAGGTTGGACTCCACCAAAATGCGCTTGGCGGCCAGGCCCTCCCGTCGCAGCCGCTCGTCACGGCCCACCCGCTCCCGATCCTGGATGACAGCGGAGTCCTCCTCGCAATCCACGAGCCGGACAGTCGCCTCCAGCCCCTGCGTCACGCAGCGGGCGAGCACCACCTCCTCGGGCGCCGTCAGCAGCTTGGCTTTGCCAATCTCCTTCAGGTACATGCGGACCGGGTCGGAACTGCCGCCCGTCGACAGGTCGAGGTCGATCCGCATGTCCGACACACCCGACCGGGCCCGGCTCCGGCGGGTACCCGACAGGGCCAGGCGGGCCAGGGCCTCGGTCGCCTCGCCGTCCTCTATGGCCTCTCGTTCGCGTTCCTCAGCGGTCAGGATCGGGTAACCGCCATCGAGCGGCTCAATCTCGGCGTCGATCGCGTCCGCCGGGTCCAAGTCGTCGTCGCCATCGAACTCGGCCGGACCGGCATCCAACCCGTCCTCTAGGTCGGCGTCCAGGTCCGTGTCGTCACGCCACTCGATCCCCTCCGCTTGCACCCGCCCGATGGCCGCCCCGATCAAGGCCGGGGTGAGCTCCACGGACTCCATGACGCTGATGAGGTCGTCGGGAGTGAGGTAACCGCGTTCCCGGCCGAGCAGCAAAAGAGCCACGAAATCGACGGTCAGGGCCCCTGCCGACGTAAACGGTGTCGAGCCCCCGTCACTCATCAAGCGTCGCCTCCGTATGGCGCTCCGCCGCATCGCGGGCCACCAGCCAGCCTACCAACCGTTGTTCGGCTTCCAAGGCGGCCGCCCGGTCCGTCATGTCGTCGGCTCGCAGGATCTCCAGGGTCAGTTTGCACCAGGCCACCGTGGGCGCGAACGCCGCTTGATCTGCCGGGTCGGCCTGGCGCATCTCGGCCTGCAGACCGGCCACCGCCCGCTGGCCGGCTCGCTCGACCAGGCGCACCATCACGTCGTCTGCGTCGGCGTCGGTGTCCTCCACGGCCAGGCGCTGCAACAGGTCCGCGGCCTGCGGATCGGCCGCCTCGATGGCGTCGTGCAGCGTCGTGGCCGCCGACAAGGCCTCGAAGCAGGCCCGAGCCAGCGGGTGGGCGAACAGCGCCAACTCCAGCCGATCGGCGACGACCTCAGGGTGGTGGACCGCCAGCCGCAGCGCCTCTTGTTCGGGGCCGCCGACCGTGACCCGGATGGGCGCGTCGCCATCCTGCTCCGGCGAGGAGGAGGCGGGCGCGCTCGCGACCGACCGGCGGCCATCGCCGCCCGCAGCCGGATTCGCCCGGCCGCCCCTCGCCGCCAGGGGCCGCAACCGGGCCGGGTCCACCCGGCACCGGTCCGCCACCTGCATCAGATACTGGTCGCGGACTAGCTCGTTGGGGTGCTCCCCTACCATCGCCATGGCCTCGGAGGCGGCGCGCGCCCGGCCCTCCGGCGTCGACAGGTCGGCCCGCGCCATCAGCCGCTCCAGCCGGAAGCCGAGATAGGGCCGGGCCTCGGCGACGGCCCGCGCCAGGGCGGCCGGGTCGCGCTGGGCCAGGTCGGCGGGGTCGCTGCCGGCCGGCAGCGCCGCCACGCGGATGTCCACCTCGAAGCGCCGCTCCCACTCGTAGTAGCGCTCGGCGGCGGCCTGCCCGGCCGCGTCGGCGTCGTAGGCGAGCACGATACGGCGGGCGAAGTTGGTCAGCAACCGGATGTGCCCGTCGGCGAGCGCCGTGCCGCACGTGGCCACCGCCTCACCGATACCCGCCTGCTGCAGCCCGATCACGTCCGTGTAGCCCTCGCACACCACCACCTGGCCGGTCTCGACCACCGCCTTCTTGGCCCAGTTGAGCCCGTAGAGCACTTTGCTCTTGTCATAGACCGTGGTGCCCGAGGTGTTCTTGTACTTGGGCCCCCGGCCGCCGGGCAGGAGCCGGCCGCCGGCACCCACCGGCCGGCCGCCCGCCTCGAAAATGGGAAACAGCAACCGGCCCCGGAAGAAGTCCGTGTAGCGCCCCGACTCGTCGACGGTGGCCAGGCCGGCGTCCACCAGGGCCCCGGCGGGCAGCCCTAGCCCACGGACCAACTGATCCCAGCCGTCGGGCGCCCAGCCCAGCCGATAGTGGCGCACCACGTCGCCGTCGTAGCCCCGCTCACTACGCAGGTAGCCGCGGGCCGCGGAGGCGTCGGGCGCCGACAACAACCGCTCGTGATACCAGGTGACGGCCTGATCCAACGTCTCGTGGATCCGGGTCCGGCGCTGATGGTCCCGGCCGGTGGCCTGGTCGTCGTAGCGCAGGGTGATCCCGGCCCGGGCCGCCAGCTTCTCGACCGCCTCGACGAAGTCGAGGTGCTCCAGCTCCCGCACGAAGGTGATGACATCGCCCTTGGCCCCGCACCCGAAGCAGTAGTAGAAACCCAGCTCGGCGTTGAGGGAGAACGACCCGCTCTTCTCAGTATGGAACGGGCACAAGCCCACCCAGCGGGTGCCGACGCGCCGCAACGCCAGGTGCTCTCCGGCGACCGCCACAAAGTCCGTCGCAGCTCGGACTCTGGCTATGTCCTCATCGACGATCCCCACGTCACGACCTTAGGACGGCCACGGCCGTCAGCCGATGGTGATCACCGCTTGGGCGGCAGCCAGGCGGGCGATCGGCACCCGGAACGGAGAACACGACACGTAGTCCAGTCCCACCCGGTAGAAGAAGTCGATCGACTCCGGGTCACCGCCGTGCTCGCCGCACACGCCGAGCTTCAGGTCGGGCTTGGTCTCACGGCCCCGGCTCACGGCATCGGCCACCAGTTGACCCACCCCACCTTGATCGATCGTCTCGAAGGGGTTGCGCTTGAGCAGGCCCTGCTCCAGGTAGGCGCTCATCATGCGCCCCTCCACATCGTCGCGGGAGAAGCCGAACGTCATCTGGGTCAGGTCATTGGTCCCGAAGCTGAAAAAGTCGGCCTCCTCGGCAATCTCGTCCGCGCACACCGCGGCACGGGGCGTCTCGACCATGGTGCCGATGGTGACGTCGAGCTTCTTGCGCACCCCCTTGGTCTCGGTGGCAATCGCCTCCTCCACCCACGACCGGGCCAGACCCAGCTCTTCCCGGGTGACGGTGAGCGGGATCATGACCTCGACCCGGGGCTTGCCGCCCGCCGCGACCCGCTCCGCCGCAGCCTGCATCAGGGCCCGCACCTGCATGCCGTACAACCCCGGCTTGATGACCCCGAGGCGCACACCCCGGGTACCGAGCATGGGGTTGACCTCGTGCCAGGCCTGCGCCGCGCCGAGCAGCTTCTCCTCCTGCTTGGTGAGGCCCTTGGTGGCCTTCTTGATGCGCAGCTCCTCCACGGAGGGCAGGAACTCGTGCAGGGGCGGGTCCAGCAGCCGCACCGTCACGGGGAGACCGTCCATGGCCTCGAGGATGGCCACGAAGTCCTGCTTCTGGGCCTCCCGCAGCTCCTCCAGGGCAGCCGCCTCCTCCGTGTCGGTGGCGGCCAGGATCATGCGGCGCACGATCGGCAGCCGGTCGTCGGCGAGGAACATGTGCTCGGTCCGGCACAGCCCGATGCCCTCGGCCCCAAACTGACGGGCGTTGGCGGCGTCCGGGCCGTTGTCGGCGTTGGCCCGCACAGCCAGATGCCCTTTGCGCACCTTGTCCGCCCAGCTCAGGATCACGTCGAATTCCGGGGGGGCCTCGCCGAGCGTGAGTTCCGCCTCGCCCAGCACCACCCGGCCGGTGGTGCCGTCAATGGAGATCATGTCCCCCTCGCGGACGGTCACCCCGCCGGCGGTAAAGGCCTCGCCCGAGATCCGCACCGACTCGGCGCCCACCACCGCCGGCTTGCCCCAGCCTCTAGCCACCACCGCGGCGTGGCTGACGAGTCCGCCCCGCGCCGTCAGGATGCCCTGCGCCGCGATCATGCCGTGGACGTCCTCCGGCGACGTCTCGCTGCGGATCAGGATGACCCGCTCGCCGCGCGCCGCGGCCTGCTGGGCCCGGGTGGCGTCGAACACCGCCTTGCCGACCGCGGCACCCGGCGAGGCCGCCAACCCGGTGGCGATGACCTGCAGATCGGTGCCAGAAATCTGCGGGTGCAGTACCTGGTCGAGGTGGTCGCCGGTGATCCGCAGCAACGCTTCCTCGCGGGTGATCTTCCACCCCCGCTGCTTGGTCATGTCCACGGCCATACGCAGCGCGGCCCGCCCGGTGCGCTTGCCAACCCGGGTCTGCAACATCCACAGCCGGCCCTGATCGATGGTGAACTCGGTGTCGCACATGTCCCGGTAGTGGGCTTCCAGCCGGGCGAAAATCCCCATGAGCTCCGTGAAGATCTTGGGGAACCGGTCCTTCAACGCCGACAACGGCAGGGTGTTACGGATGCCGGCGACCACGTCCTCGCCCTGGGCGTTGATCAGGAAATCGCCGTACTCGCCCTGCTCGCCGCTGGCCGGGTCGCGGGTGAAGCCGACACCGGTCCCGGAGTCGTCGTCGCGGTTGCCGAACACCATGGTCTGGACGTTGACGGCCGTGCCCAGGTCGTGGGCGATCCGTTCCCTCACTCGGTAGGCGACGGCGCGGGCGCCGTTCCAGGACTTGAACACCGCTTCGATGGCGCCGCGCAGTTGGTCATCGGGCTCTTGGGGAAAAGGATGGCCGGTGGCGTCTTCCACGACCCGCTTGTAGGCCTGGCACAGGTCGCGCAGGACCCCGGCCGGGATGGCGGCGTCGCTGTCAACTCCCGCCGTCGCCTTCGCCTTCTCGAAGGGGTGCTCAAAGCGGTCCCCGTCGATGCCGAGCACGATCCGCCCGTACATGGAGATGAAGCGGCGGTAAGAGTCGTAGGCGAAGCGCTCGTCGTTGGTCTGCTGGGCCAGGCCCTTGACCGACGCGTCGTTGAGCCCCAGGTTGAGCACCGTGTCCATCATCCCGGGCATGGAGAACTTGGCGCCGGACCGGACGCTCACGAGGAGCGGATCCGACGCGTCGCCCAACTTTTTCTCCATGGCCTTCTCCAGCCGCCGGACGTGGCGAGCCACCTCGCCGGTCAAGCCGTCCGGCCATCCGCCCGCCATGTAGGCGCGGCAGGCGTCGGTGCTGATGGTGAAGCCGGGCGGCACCGGCAGCCCGAGGACCGAGGTCATCTCGGCCAGGTTGGCCCCCTTCCCGCCCAGCAGGTCCTTGAGTTGCATCGGAGGCTTCCGGTGTTTGTGGTCGAAGGCGTAGACGTACGGCATGGCCCGAGCCTAGATCCTGGCGCCGCCGCCGCCGGCCAGGTCACCAAGGTGAATTGTCGGCATCGGGGCAATCCACCCAAGCCGACCGAGGTTGATCGGGCGACTCCACCACGGCGACGTCCTGGTCTCCAACTCAACGACGCCGGCAACAGCCAGGCGACGGGCACCACCATCGTCGAGATCAGCCCGGACGGCCAGCAGACCGTGTTCGCGCGGGCGCCCAACTCGCCGGCGGGGCGGGCCTCACCACCGCTCTGGCCATACTGCCCAGGGGTTTCGTGGTGGTCGGGAGTCTGCCCACGACCGACGGCACCGCGGCCACCGCGACCGCCGGCGCCCTGATCATCCTCAACCGCAACGGCCAGGTGGCCGCCACCCTCGCCGGCGGTGACATAAACGGCCCGTGGGATCTGACCGCCGCGTCGCACGGGTCGCGTGCCGATCTGTTCTTTACCAACGTGCTCAACGGCGCGGTCGCCGCCGGCGGCCAAGTGGTCGGCCACGGCACCGTGGTCCGGTTGCAGCTCGATCTCCACGGGGCGGTGCCACGGGTGGTCAGCAACACCGTGATCGGCTCCGGCTTCCCCGAGCGCACCGACCCCGCCGCATTGGTGATCGGTCCTACCGGCGTCGGCCTCAGTGACGAGGGCACGCTGTACGTCGCGGACACGCTCGACAACACCATCCGGGCCATCCCGAACGCCGTCTTCCGCCACTCCAGCGCGGGCACGCGCCGGCTGGTGTCCTCCGCCGACCCGGCCGAGAATGGGCTCAACGGACCGCTCGGCTTGGCCGTGGCACCCAACGGTGACATCCTCACCGTCAACAGGGACGACGGCAACATCCTCGAGACCGCGCCCGAGGGCGCCCAGGTCGCCAGCCGGCTGCTCGACAACATCGGCACGCCTCCCGGCGCCGGCGCCCTGTTCGGGTTGGCGGTGGCACCCCACCACCACGGCGTGTACTTCGTGGACGACGTGGCCAACGCCCTCAATCTGCTGAGCTGCTGAGCCGGGGGGAGGCCGCCACCCCGCCGGCGCGGCGCCGCGGGGTGGTGTGGCGTCGTCCTAGTGGGCCAGGCGGCCGGTGACCTCGTCGGCCAGGCCGGCGATCGGGACCCGGACCTGCTCGGTGGTGTCGCGGTCGCGGACCGTCACCGCCCGGTCCTCGAGGGAGTCGAAGTCGATGGTCACCGCCAGCGGGGTGCCGATCTCGTCCTGCCGGCGGTAGCGCCGGCCGATGGACTGGGTCTCGTCGTAGTCGCACATGACCAGCGGCTGCAGCAGGTCGAGCACTTCTCGCGCCACCGGCACCAGGGTGTCCTTGCGCGACAAGGGCAGGACCGCCACCTGGTAAGGCGCCAGGCGGGGGTGCAGCCGCAGCACGGCGCGCGCCTCGCCGCCGATCTCGTCGGTCTCGTAGGCGGCCAGCAGGAAGGCCATCATGGTCCGGGTGGCGCCGGCAGCGGGCTCGATGACGTACGGCGTGTAGCGCTCGCCGGTGGCCTGGTCGAAGTACTCGAGCCTCTCCCCGCTGGCCGCGGCGTGGGCCTTGAGATCGAAGTCCGTGCGATTGGCGATCCCTTCCAGCTCGCCCCAGCCCCACGGGAAATGGAACTCCACGTCGGACGTGGCCACCGAGTAGTGCGACAGCTCGTCTGGGGTGTGTGGCCGGAGGCGCAACATGTCCTTGGGGATGCCGAGGTCGCCGTACCACCGGAGGCGCTCGTGGCACCAGTAGTCGAACCACTTGGGCGCCTCGTCGGGCGGGACGAAGTACTCCATCTCCATCTGCTCGAACTCCCGGGTGCGGAACACGAAGTTGCCGGGCGTGATCTCGTTGCGAAAGGACTTGCCGATCTGGGCGATGCCAAACGGCGGTCGCTTGCGCGAAGTCTGCAGCACGTTGAGGAAGTTCACGAAGTGGCCTTGGGCGGTTTCGGGGCGGAGGTAGGCGACGCTGCTCTCGTCCTCCACCGGGCCCACGTAGGTCTTGAACATCAAGTTGAAGGCCCGGGCCTCGGTCAGGTCGGTGCTGCCACAGTTGGGGCAGTGCACCTTCCCGTCGCTCGGGTCCGGCTCCAGGTGGTCGGCCCGCCACCGCTCCTTGCAGTTACGGCAGTCGACCAGCGGGTCGGTGAAGTTGGCCAGGTGGCCCGACGCCTCCCAGATCTTCGGGCTGGACAGGATGGCCGCGTCCAGGCCCACCACCTCGTGGCGGAGCTGGACCATCGACCGCCACCAGGCGTCCTTGACGTTGCGCAGCATCAGCACGCCGAGGGGGCCGTAGTCGTAGGTGGAGCGAAACCCACCGTAGATCTCCGCCGATGGGAAGATGAAGCCCCGCGTCTTGCACAGCCGCACGATGTCGTCCATGCCCGGCGCCATGGGATCCGAGGCTACCCGGTTGGGCATCCGGGCCCGGAGGGGTTTCGCGGGCCGGGGCGGCTAGGCGGCTAGCCCTGGCCCAGCAGGTGCACGGTTCGCAGGCGGCGTTCGAGATGGGCCTCGAGGGCGGTGGTGGCCAGGGCGCTGACCGCCAGGGTGGTCCGGCCGGCGGGCTCCTGCAACACTGCCGCCAGGTCGCCGCCGAGGATACGACTGATCAGGTCCAGGGCGCCGGGCTCCAGGGCCGGACCCCGCCGGTGATCCCGGCACAGGGCCCCACCCTCGACCGGGTCGAAGCTCACGAGTTCGGGCCCGCCGGCACGGTAGTCGGCGTGGTCTGGGCCTTCGCCGCAGCGGACACAGGCGTCGAGCATCGGCGCCACTCCCTCCAGCGCCAGCAGCTTCCAGTAGAACGCGGCCACGAGCAGCGGCGGCCGCTCGGCGGCCCCGGCCAGTGTCCGCAGCGCACCCGTCAGCATCCGGTACAGGGCCGGGTTGGGCTCGCCCTCCTGGGCCACTTGATCAACCGCCTCCACCAGGGCCATGGCGTCGGTCAAGCGGTCCAGGTCGTCTCGCAGCTCGGGGTAGTGCTCGATGGTCTCAGCCTGGGTGATGGTGTCGAGCTGGCGGCCCTCGTACAGGATCAGATGGGACCGGTTGGGCGGTTCCAGACGACCACCGAAGCGGCTCTTGGTCTTGCGCACACCCTTGGCCACCGCTCGAACCTTGCCCCGGCCCGCCGTCATCAGGACCACG
>DASXZS010000227.1:0-1693 GCA_036501785.1 Acidimicrobiales bacterium
GCCGACCCAGCGATCCTCAGCGACGCCGAGCTGGAGGTGCGCGGCGGCCTGCGCCTCCCCCCGGTCACGGCGGTGGCCCTGGTCTCCGGACCGGGCGCGCCGGAGTACGTCGAGGGGCTGCGCACCCAGCCGGTAGAGATCCTCGGCCCGGACCGGGACGAGTGGCTGGTCAAGGCGGCTGACGCCACCGCCCTCGCCGACGCCCTGGCTGCCGTCCCCCGTCCGCCCGGCCGCCTCCGCGTCGCCGTCGACCCCGCCCGGCTCTAGCGCCACGAGGCCGTCACCCGGGAGTTGGCGACCCAGGCCTGCTGATCAGGGGGCCCAGCTCTGCCGGCGCAGCTCGTAGATGGCGATCGACGCCGCGGTGGCGACGTTGAGGCTGCCGACGCGGCCCATCTGAGGCAGGAAGGCCACCGCGTCGCACGCCGCCAGCGTGGCCGAGCTCAAGCCGTGGTCCTCGTGGCCGACGGCCAGGCACACGTCCGGCCCGGCCCGCAGCTGATGGAGCGGCACGGCGTCGTCGGCCAGTTCGAGTCCGATGACCGCGTAGCCGTCGTCACGGGCGGCGTCGGCGGCGTCGCGGCTGCTCGTCCAGGAGGACCACGACAGGTAGCGCTCGGTGCCCATGGTGAGCTTTCCGGCCTTGGGGTTGGCCGGCGAGAGGGCGTCGCCGCCGAGATACAGATGATCGATGCGATAGGCCGCCGCGGTCCGGACAATGGCCCCGACGTTGTACGGCGACTGGACGCCGTCGAGCAGGAGCGCCAGCCGCCCCGGGGTCCTGCGGTTCCATTCCCGATGGAGGCGCTTGAGGTCGGTTGGGCCCAACTGTTTCATGGCCGCCGCACCTGCAGGATCCGATAGCCCCGTTTCGACCCCGCCCGGTCGACCGCCCAGCCCTCGGCGCGCAGCCAGCTGGCCAGCGAGTCGCTCCCCAGGTGCCGGTGCACCACCAGCCAGCCTTGCCCAGCGGGTTCCAGCCGGGGCAGCCAGGTGGCCAATAGCTGGTGCAGGGCCTCCTTGCCCACGCGGATCGGCGGGTTCGACCAGATCCCGGCGAAGCGCACCGCCGCCGGCACCGCCTCCGGTGGCACCGGCCGGACGTTGGGGAGGGCGAGCGACTCGGCGTTGCGGGCGGTGAGGGACAGGGCCCGCTCGTTGACGTCTACCGCCCACACGACCGCGTGCGGGGCGCGATGGGCCAAGGTGCAGGCGATGGGGCCGTAACCGCAGCCCAGGTCGAGCAGGTCGCCGGTCGCCGGTGGCGCAGGCGCGGCCCGGAGCAGCTCGAGGGTGCCCGGGTCGACGGCCGTCGCCGCGAACACCCCCCGGTCCACCTGGAGGCGGGCGCGGAAGTCGGGGAGCGACAGGTCGACCTCGGCCGGCCGCGAGGGCACCGCCGGGTCCACGTCGAAGTAGTGGCCCTGGGACATCCGACTCCAGACGCTACCGGTAGCATGGCGGGGTGCCTGCGTACCAGATCCGGTTGTTCGGCGACCCGGTGCTGACCCAGCGCGCCGCCGAGGTCACCGACATCGACGGCAGCCTGGCGCGGTTGGTGGACGACATGGTGGAGACCATGCACGAGGCGCGCGGCGTGGGCTTGGCCGCCCCGCAGGTCGGGGTGCAGAAGCGGCTGTTCGTGTACCAGCTCGAGGACCGCGAACCGGTGGCCGTCGTCAACCCTACGATC
>DASXZS010000228.1:0-6993 GCA_036501785.1 Acidimicrobiales bacterium
ACCTCGAGAAGGACGTCAGGCGTGGTGCGAGGACCGCCCAACCAGGCGTGACGGGCCCACCAGGTTGGCACGGGGTCAGGACCCGAAGCGGGCGACGAGCCGGGCGGCCCGGGCCGTGAACTCGTCCCGGTGGAGCCGCTCGAACTGCTCCCAGGTGGTGAAGGTGGTGGGGTCCTCGACCCGGTCGACGAACAGGGTGCCGTTGAGGTGGTCGACCTCGTGCTGGTAGGTCACCGCGGAGAGGCCTTTGATCTGGCGCTCCCACGGCCGGCCGTGGCGGTCCAGGGCCCGCACGCCGATCTCCACGAATCGTTGGGTCACGCCCCGCAGGCCGGGGACGGAGAGGCAGCCCTCGTTGTTGGCGAAGGTCTCCTCGGTGAGCAGTTCGATCTCGGGGTTGACGAGGACGGTCAGGGGGATGTCGGGCTTGTAGGGGTAACGCCGGTTGGCGTGGACCTCGATGGCCACGATCCGCCGGGGGTCCATGACCTGGGGGGCGGCCAGGCCGGCGCCCTGGTAATACCGCATGGTTTCGACGAGGTCGTCGATGAAGGTCTGGGTCTCGGGCCGATCGAGCTCATCTGGCGCCACCGGCCGGGCCCACTCGCGCAGGACCGGATGCCCGATATTGGCCACCAGGCGCACCGTCATCGGATGTCCGCCTGGCCGGAGGGGATGCGCAGGTCGGCGGTCTTGGCGACCTGGCGGGCGGCGGGGTAGCCGGCGTCGACGTGGCGGATGACCCCCGTGGCGGGGTCGTTGGTGAGCACCCGTTCCAGTTTGGCCGCGGCCAGCGGCGTGCCGTCCGCGACGGAGACCTGTCCGGCGTGGAGGGAGCGGCCGATGCCGACCCCCCCGCCGTCGTGGATACTGACCCAGGAGGCCCCGGAGGCCACGTTGACCATGGCGTTGAGCAGGGGCCAGTCAGCGATGGCGTCCGAGCCGTCGGCCATGGCTTCGGTCTCGCGGTAGGGCGAAGCCACCGAGCCGCAGTCCAGGTGGTCGCGGCCGATGACGACGGGGGCGGTGAGGTGTCCGGAGGCGACCATGTCGTTGAGGCGGGCACCCATCCGGGCTCGTTCGCCGAGGCCCAGCCAGCAGATGCGGGCGGGCAGGCCCTGGAACGCCACCCGGTCGGACGCCATTCGGATCCAACGGGCCAGCGGCTCGTTGTCGGGGAATTCCTCGAGCACGGCCCGGTCGGTGGCGCCGATGTCGGCCGGGTTGCCGGACAGGGCCGCCCACCGGAACGGGCCCTTGCCCTCGCAGAACAGCGGGCGGATGTAGGCGGGGACGAAGCCGGGGTAGTCGAAGGCCCGGTCGACCCCGGCCAACCGGGCCTCGGCTCGGAGGCTGTTGCCGTAGTCGAACACCTCGGCGCCGCGGTCGAGCAGGGCCAGCATGGCGGTGACGTGCCGGGCGATGGTGTCCCGGGCCCGCATGAGGTAGCCGTCCGGATCCATGCGCCGCAGGTCGGCGGCGTCGGCCACGGACGTGGCGAGGGGCACGTACATCATCGGATCGTGGGCAGGGGTCTGGTCCGTGACGACATCGACCGCTTCGTGGCGGTCGACGAAGGCTTCGAGCAGCTCCACCGCGTTGGCCTCTACTCCGATGGACTGGGCCATGCGCTCGGACTGGGCCCGGCGGGCCAGGTGGATGGCCTCATCGATGCTGGTGGCCACCACGTCGAGGTAGCGGGTGTCGAGCCGGCGTTGCAGGCGGGTGGGATCGACGTCGGCGCAGATGACGACGCCGCCGTTCATGGTCACGGCCAGCGGCTGGGCCCCGCCCATGCCGCCGACGCCGGCGGTCACGGTCAGGGTGCCGGCCAGCGAGCCGTCGAACCGCTTGGCGGCCACGGCCGCGAAGGTCTCGTAGGTGCCCTGCAGGATCCCCTGGGTGCCGATGTAGATCCACGAGCCGGCGGTCATCTGCCCGTACATGGTCAGGCCCAGGTGCTCGAGGCGCCGGAACTCGTCCCAGTTGTCCCACTCGCCGACCAGGTTGCTGTTGGCGATCAGGACCCGGGGCGCCCACTCGTGGGTGCGCAGGACGCCGACCGGTCGGCCCGATTGGACCAGCAGGGTCTCGTCGTCGGCGAGCTCCTGCAGGGTGCGGGAGATGGCGTCGAAGCTGGCCCAGTCGCGCGCCGCCTTGCCGCCCCCGCCGTAGACGACAAGGTCCTCGGGGCGCTCGGCGACGTCGGGATCGAGGTTGTTGTGCAGCATGCGCCAGGCCGCCTCGGTGGACCACGACCGGCAGTGCAGCTCCGTTCCGGTGGCGGCCCGGATGGCGGGGCGGGGGCCGGGAGGGGTGGAGGTGGGGGTGGAGGTGGGGGTGGAGGTGGGGGTGGAGCCGGTCATGGGGCGTTCCTCCCGGGGCAACGGGTGGGTGGCGATAGGCAGTGGGCTCAGCGGAGGGGGCCGGTCACCGATTCGGCCCGGGCCACGATCTTGCCCGACCGGACGAGGTCGGTGGCGTGGTCGATCTCGGGTGCCAGGTACCGGTCGGGCCCGACGCCGGGTACCAGCTGGCGCAGGCCGGCGATCACCTCGGCGGTGGCAGGGGCCGGTTGGAGGGGCTGGCGCAGTTCGACTGCCCGGGCGGCGGTGATGAGCTCGATGGCGACCACCCGAGTGAGATTGTCGATGACCT
Source organism: Acidimicrobiales bacterium (assembly GCA_036501785.1). GTDB lineage: Bacteria > Actinomycetota > Acidimicrobiia > Acidimicrobiales > Palsa-688 > PALSA-693. Next base: position 2,659 of record DASXZS010000228.1, read on the forward strand.
GGCGCAGCTTGCGGGCCGCGGCCCAGCCCATCGACACATGGTCCTCTTGCATGGCGGAGGTGGGGATGCTGTCCACGCTGGCCGGGACGGCCAACCGCCGGCAGTCGGCGACCAGGGCGGCCGCGCTGTACTGGGCCAGCATCAAGCCGGAGTCCACGCCCGGGTCGGCGGCCAGGAAGGCCGGGAGGCCGTGGGAGCGGGCCGGATCGAGGTGGCGGTCGATACGGCGCTCGGCGATCGAGGCGCCGTCGGCGAGGGCGATGGCGAGGAAGTCGGCCACGTAGCCCAGCGGAGCGCCGTGGAAGTTGCCGCACGACGCCACCCGCCCGTCCGGGAGGAGGACCGGGTTGTCGATGGCGCTGGCGAGCTCACGGTCGACCACGGCCCAGGCGTGGGCGAGGGTGTCCCGGGCCGCCCCGAGGACCTGCGGGGCGCAGCGCAGCGAGTAGGCGTCCTGGACCCGGGGGTCGCCGGTCTGGTGGGAGGCGACTATGGCGGAGCCGGCCAGGACCCCGAGCATGTTGGCCGCGGCCGCGGCCTGGCCCGGGTGGGGCCGCAGGGCGGAGAGCTCGGGCAGGAAGGCCCGGTCCGTGCCGAGCAGGGCCTCGACCGACATGGCCGCCGTGACGTCGGCGGCCTGCAGTAGGGCGTGGATGTCGACGCAGGCCAGGCACAGCATGCCGAGCATGCCGTCGGTGCCGTTGGTGAGGGCCAGCCCTTCCTTGGCCTCCAGGACGAGGGGAGTGAGGCCGGCGGCCTTCAGGGCGCCGGCCGCCGCCAGGCGCTGGCCGGCGGTGTCGATCACTTCGCCTTCGCCGGTCAGGGTCAGGGCCACGTGGGCCAGCGGGGCCAGGTCGCCGCTGCAGCCGAGTGAGCCGTGCTCGCGGACGACGGGCGTGATCCCGTGGTTGAGCAAACCGATGAGGGCGTCGACCAGCTCAGGGCGGATACCCGAGTAGCCCTTGGCCAGGGTGGCGGCCCGCAGCAACATCATGGCCCGGACCACCTCGGGCTCCACCTCGGCGCCCACGGTCGCGGCGTGCGAGCGGACCAGTCCAATCTGCAGGGCCGCCCGCTGGTCGGGCTCGATGTAGCGCTCGGCGAGCGCCCCAAACCCCGTCGACAGCCCGTAGACCGCGGTGTCGCCGGCAATCAGCGAGGTGGCGATGTGGTGGGATCGCTCGAGAGCCGCGACGGCCGTCGGATGCACTGCGACTGGACGGCCGTCCCGGGCCACCGCCACCACCTGGTGGACCGATGCGCCATCGGGGCCCAGAACAACCGGTTCGGGCATCTCAGCCGATCACGACCACCACATCGCCCGCCCCCACGGCGTCGCCGGGCTTGACCTTGACCTCGGTGACCGTGCCCGAGGTCTCGGCCATGATGTTGTTCTCCATCTTCATGGCTTCCAGCACGGTGACCGCCTGCCCGACTTCCACCGCGTCGCCGACCGCCACCAGGACCTTGACGATGGTGCCTTGCATGGGGACGGCGACCTGCCCGCTCCCCGCGCCACCCCCGCCGCCGCCGGCTCCGGCACCGGGTCGGGGCCGGGCCGGCCGGGCCGCGCCGCCGGCCGCCACCATGACGGGGGCCACGTCGGGCACCCACAGCCTGACCTGAAAGCGCCGGCCGTCGATCTCCACGTCGACGTCGCGCTGAACCCGGGGCGGCTCGCCGTCGAGGGGTGCGGGCCCGGCCGGCGGCGCCGAGGCGAGGGCGGACAGGTCCAGGCGCTGCTCGACCCAGTTGGTGGAGTGCTCCACGTTGACGAAGTCGGGGTGCTCCAGGATGGCGATATCCGCTGGAATGGTGGTGGCCGGCCCCGTCAGCTCCGTCTCTCGGAGGGCTCGCAGCATGCGCCGGCGGGCTTCCTCCCGGTCCCGGCCCCAAACAATGAGCTTGGCGATGAGGTTGTCGTAGTACTGGCTGACCGTGTCCCCCTCCTCGTACCCGGCGTCGGTACGGACGCCGTAGCCGTCGGCGCGGCGGAAGCGGGTGATCGTCCCCGGCGACGGGAGGAAGCGGCCGCCGGCGGGATCCTCGGCGTTGATGCGAACCTCGATGGCATGGCCGTCGAGGCGGACGTCGGCCTGGGTGAAGCCGAGGGGCTCGCCGGCGGCGATCCGTAGCTGGAGCGCGACCAGGTCCATGCCGGCCACGGCCTCGGTAACGGGATGCTCCACCTGGAGCCGGGTGTTCATCTCCAGGAAGAAGAAGTCGCCGGCCTGGTAGATGAACTCCACGGTGCCGGCGTTGACGTAGCCGCACGCCTTGGCCACCTTGACCGCGGCCTCGCCCATGGCCTGCAGAGTGGCGGCCGGGATGTTGGGGGCCGGGGCCTCCTCGATCAGTTTCTGGTGGCGGCGCTGGGCCGAGCAGTCGCGGGTGCCGAGGTACACCGCGTGGCCCTGAGTGTCGGCGAAGACCTGCACCTCCACGTGCCGGGGCCAGGTGAGATACCGCTCCAGGTAGCTCTCGCTCCGGCCGAAGGCCTTCTCGGCCTCGCGCTGGGCCGACTCCAGGGCGGCGGCGGCCTCCGACGCTTCCTGGACCACCCGCATGCCCCGCCCGCCACCGCCGTAGGCGGCCTTGATCGCCACCGGCCAGCCGTTGGCCTCGCCGAACGCCACCACCTCGTCGGGGGAGGTCAGCACGTCCGTGGTGCCGGGGACGCTGGCCACCTGGGCCCGTTGGGCCGCCAGCCGGGAGCTGATCTTGTCGCCCATGACCTCGATGGCTTCCGGCGGAGGACCGATCCAGGCCACGCCGGCGTCGGTCACCGCCCGGGCGAAGTCGGCGTTCTCCGAGAAAAAGCCGTACCCCGGGTGCAGGCCGTCCGCGCCCGAGCGGGCGACCACGTCGAGGATCTTGGCGGTGTCGAGGTAGCTCTCGGCCGCGGTCTGGCCGCCCAGGGCATAAGCCTCGTCGGCCAGGCGGACGTGCAGGGCGTCCCGGTCCAGGTCCGAGTACATCGCCACGCTGACGATCCCCAGCTCCCGGCAGGTGCGGATGACCCGCACCGCAATCTCTCCCCGGTTGGCGATGATGACCTTGCTGAGCACGAGGAGGCATTCTGACAGCGTGCCCGTCGACGGGCGAGTCCGGTCCGGCGCTGGCAGGGCGAGCGCCGGGCCGGCCATGCTGGGCGAACGTGATCCTCGATCCGGATGCCCGCCGGCGGTTGGCGACCACCACCCGGTTCACCGCGATCGAACTGCTGGAGGTAACCGACTCGACGAATCGAGTGGTGGCGGAGCGGGCGGCCGCTGGCGCCGCGGAAGGGCTGGTGGTGGTCGCCGACGTGCAGACCGCCGGCCGGGGCCGGCTGGACCGGTCGTGGGAAGCGCAGCCGGGTGCCGCCCTGCTGGTGTCAGTCGTGCTGCGGCCGGCGGACCTGCCGGCCTCGAGGTGGCACCTGCTGACCGCGGCGACCGGGCTGGCGGCCGTTGAGGCGTGCGTGGAGGTGGGGGGTTTCACCCCGGATCTGAAGTGGCCCAACGACCTGCTGGCCGGCGACTGCAAGCTGGCGGGGATCCTGGCCGAGACGAGCGGCGGCGGGGTGGTGGTGGGAATGGGCCTCAACGTGCACGGGGCGCCTCCTGGGGCGGCCTGGGCGGACGCGGAGGCGGGGCGGCGGCTCGACCGGGCGGCCCTCCTGGTGGCCTCGCTGACCGCCCTGGACGGCCTCCTGGGCGGTGGATGGGACCGGTTGGCCGCCGTCTACCGGGCGGCGTGCGCCACGGTCGGCCGGCAGGTCCGGGTGCAGATGGGGGACACGGCGCTGGTGGGATGGGCCGCTGGCATCGACGATGACGGCCGGCTGGTGGTGGTGCCAGTCGGCGGCGGTCCGCCGGTGACGGTGTCGGCGGGGGATGTGACGCACCTCCGGCCGGCGGGGGAGGCCGGCGGCTCGTAGTGGCCGGCGGGCGGCCGTCCGGCCCATCGCGCCGGCGGGGACTAAGGTCGCGGGCGGTGAAGGCGCTCATCCTGGCGGGCGGGGCGGGAACCCGCCTTCGGCCCATTACCCATACCCGGGCCAAACAGCTGGTCCCAGTGGCCAACAAGCCCATCTTGTTCTACGGGCTCGAGGCCATTGCCGACGCCGGTATCAAAGAGGTGGGGATGGTGGTCGGCGATACGGCCGACGAGGTACGGGCCGCGGTCGGGGACGGGTCCTCGTGGGGGCTCAGCGTCACTTACCTGCAGCAGCAGGCGCCGCTGGGACTGGCCCACGCGGTGCGCATCGCCCGGGGCTTCCTCGGCGACGATGACTTCGTCATGTACCTCGGCGACAACCTGGTCAAGCAGAGCCTCAGGGACTTCGTCGAC
>DASXZS010000229.1:0-7481 GCA_036501785.1 Acidimicrobiales bacterium
TGCCTCTGTCATGAGCACCCAGTCATGAAGACCCTGACCCTGCGAAGCCGGGCCGGGCCGTCGGCCCCTGTCGACCTGCGCACCCGCGTCGGCGCCGTGGCCCTGGCCAACCCCGTCATGACGGCGTCGGGGACCTCCGGGCACGGCGCCGAGCTGGCCGCCTTTGTCGACCTCGCCACTCTGGGGGCGGTGGTGGTGAAGTCGGTCTCGGTCGAGCCTTGGGCCGGCAACCCGGCGCCGCGGCTGCGCCCCGTCGACGGAGGACTGCTCAACAGCGTGGGCCTGCAGAATCCCGGGCTGGCCGGCTGGCTCGACGACGAGCTGCCGCCGCTGGCCGGCCGCGGCGCCACTGTGGTCGCCAGCATCTGGGGGTTCCGGGCCGGCGAGTATGGCCAGGCGGCGGCCGCGCTGGCCACGGGCTCCCGGGCCGGCCGCCCCGGGATGGATGCGGTCGTGGCGGTCGAGGCCAACATCTCCTGCCCCAATGTGGAAGACCGGCGCCGCATGTTCGCCCACAGTCCCGAGGGCGTGAGGGAGGCGGTCAGCGCCGCCGTCGAGGGCCTGGCCGGGGCGCTCCCCCTGTGGGTGAAGCTGAGCCCCAACGTTACGGACCTGCCCAGTCTGGCCGCCGTCGCCCTCGACAGCGGCGCCGCGGGGGTCACCCTGATCAACACCGTGATGGGCCTGGCCCTCGACCCTTTTACCGGTCAGCCCCGGCTGGGGGCCGGCGGCGGCGGGCTGTCCGGGCCGGCCATCCATCCGGTCGCGGTGCGAGCCGTATTCGAGTGCCGGTCCGCCTTTCCCGATGCGGCCATCGTCGGGGTGGGGGGGGTCACCACCGGCGAGGACGCCGCCGAGCTGCTGGCAGCCGGCGCCGACGCCGTGCAGGTCGGCACGGCCACCTTCGCCGACCCCCGGGCCCCGGCCCGGATCCTGCAGGAGCTGGAGACGTGGTGCGCCGACCACGGCCTGGCCCGCATCGACGAGCTGAAAGGACGAGCCCATGACCGCCGTTGAACCCGTTCCCCAACTGGTCCGCAGCCGGCTGGCGCTGGCCCTCGACGTCGACGACGCCGTCGCCGCGGCCCGGCTGGCCAAAGAGCTGCGGCCCTGGTTCGGGGTGGCCAAGGTGGGACTGGAGCTGTTCAGCGCCGCCGGCCCCCGGGTCGTCCAGACCCTCATCGACGACGGCTACGACGTCTTCCTCGACCTCAAGATGGCTGACATCCCCACCACCGTCAATCGGGCGGCCCGGGTGCTCGGAGCCCTCGGGGTCTCCTACCTCACCCTCCATGCTTTCCTGGGACCAACCGTGCTGCGGGCCGGCGTGGAAGGGCTCGCCGAGGGCGCCGACAAGGCCGGCCTGGCCCCGCCGTCGGCCCTGGCGGTGACCATCCTCACCAGCGACCCCGACGCCCCGCCCCACATCCTGGCCAAGCGGGTGGCGGCCGCGGTCGAGGCCCGCTGCGCCGGCGTGGTGTGCGCCACCTCCGACGTGCGCGAGGCCAAGATGTTGGCGCCCCGGATGCTCGCCGTCGTGCCCGGGGTCCGGCCCGAGGGCAGCCCGACCCACGACCAGGCCAGATCGGCCACGCCCGTCGAGGCCGTCGCCGCCGGCGCCGACCTGTTGGTGATCGGCCGGGCCGTGACGGCTGCGCCCGATCGCCAGGCCGCGGCGGCGGCGCTGGCCACCTCAATCGCGTAGGCCCAGCCGGAGTTCCCTGCGTCGACTTCAGCAGCCTCGATAGCAGTCGGACCGTCGTGGCGGCGGCGGGGCCCGCCGCCGCGCTATCGTGCGCGGCATGCCCTTGCCGCCTGCGCTGTCAGCCGACCAACGACAGGCCGCCCTGGAAAAAGCCGCCGTTGCCCGCCGCCTGCGGGCCGAGCTCAAAGAGAAGCTCAAGATGGGGTCGATCTCCCTCACCGAGTTGCTCAACCAGGCGGACGCCGACGAGGTGGTCGGCAAGATGAAAGTTCTCTCCGTCCTCGAGTCGTTGCCCGGCCTGGGCAAGGTCAAGGCTCGCCGGCTGATGGGGGAGGTCGGGATCAGCGAGACCCGGCGCCTCCACGGGCTCGGGGACCAGCAGCGCAAGAAGCTGTTCGAAAAGCTCAGCGGCTGACCAGGTTGGCCCGGCCGCGGGTCCTGCGCCAACCGGGCCTGGGTCGCCGGTGCCCGGGTCGCTGGTGATCGTCATCGTGTCCGGCCCCGGCGGGGTCGGCAAGGGGACGGTGGTGTCCCGCCTGCTCGAGCTGGAACCCCAATTGTGGTTGTCCCGCTCCTGGACGACACGCGCCCGGCGGCCCGGCGAGCCCGAGAACGCTTATGTATTCGTCGACCGGCCCACGTTCGAGGCCCGGCGCGCCGCCGGCGGCTTTATCGAATGGACGGAGTTCCGGGGAACCGGGGAGTTGTACGGCACCCCTACCGTGGACGCCCCGGACGGGCGGGACGTGCTGCTGGAAATCGAGCTGGACGGCGCCCAGCAGATCAAGCGGCGCTACCCCGACGCCGTGCTCATCCTGATCGTCGCCCCCAGCCAGGAGGAGCAGGAGCAACGGCTGCGATCCCGGGGGGACGGCCCCGACAGCGTGCAACGCCGGCTGGAGGTGGGCCGCAACGAGGAGGGGCTCGGCCGCGATCTGGCCGACTACGTGGTGGTCAACGACGACGTCGACCGGGCGGCGCGGGAGGTCGCGGGTATACTCCGGGCGCACCATTCGCGCTGTTGACGCGCGCCGGCGGGTCAGATCCGTGGCCGCCGCGAATTTTCAGCCCCCGAGCTACGGAGCCCCCCTGATGTCCGATCGCCACCCCACCATGATGGAGCCGCCTGTCGAGGACCTGCTGGCCCGGGCCGACTCGAAGTTCACCCTCGTGAGCCTGGCGGCCATGCGGGGCCGGCAGATCAACTCCTATTTCAACCAGCTCGGCGAGGGGCTGGGCACCATCGTGCCGCCGCAAGTCACGTCGGTCTCGCGCAAGCCGCTGTCGATCTCGCTGGAGGAGATCGCCGCCGGCAAGATCACTTACACCCGGCCGGAAGCGGCCGAGTCCGGTGAGCCCGATGGCGACGCGGATCCGGAGGCGGAGGCCGAGCAATAGCAGCGTCCACTTCGGCCCTCGCCGGCCGGAGGATCGTGTTGGGGATCAGCGGCGGGATCGCGGCCTACAAGGCCGTGGAGGTGTGCCGGCGGCTCGTGGACGCGGGCGCTCTGGTCAGCCCGGTCATGACGCCCGGCGCCACCCGGTTCGTGGGCCCGGTGACGTTTTCCGCCCTGGCGTCCGAGCCGGTGCGCACCTCCCTTTGGGACGAGCCCGAACCGATCCCGCACACCCGCCTGGGCCAGTTGGCCGACCTGATCGTGGTGGCGCCGGCGACGGCCCGGCTGATCGGCAGCTACGCGGCCGGCATTTCCTCGGACCTGCTCACCGCCACCCTGCTGGCCACCCGGGCTCCAGTGCTGATCTGCCCGGCCATGCACACCGAGATGTGGGAGCACCCCGCCGTCGTCGACAACCTCGCCACCCTCCGCCGCCGCGGCGTCCACGTGGTCGAACCGGCCGTTGGCCGCCTGGCCGGAGGCGACTCGGGTGCCGGCCGGTTGGCCGATCCGGCCGACATCGTGGCCGCGGCCGCCGCCGTCCTTTCCGGCCCCGGTGAGTTCGCCGGCGTGACCGTGGTGGTCACCGCCGGCGGCACCCGAGAGCCCATCGACCCGGTCCGCTACATCGGCAACCGGTCGTCCGGCAAGCAGGGCCACGCGGTGGCCCAGGAGCTTTTCTACCGTGGCGCGGCCGTCACCCTGATCACCGCCGCCGCCCTGCCCCCGCTCCCAGGAGTGGAAACCGTGGAGGTAGAGACCGCCGCCGAGATGGAAGCCGCGGTGCTGGCCCGGGTCGAGCAGGCGGAGGTGGTGGTGATGGCCGCCGCCGTCGCCGACTTCCGCCCCAAAGCGCCCGCCTCCCACAAGCTCAAGAAGGCCGAAGGCACCCCCGAGGTGGTCCTCGAACAGACGCCGGACATCCTGGCTGGACTCGGAGCGCGACACCGGACCGGGCAGATCCTCGTCGGCTTCGCAGCCGAGACCGCCTCCGGCGATCGGGACCACGAGCAGCTGCGCCGGTATGCCCTCGACAAGCTCCACGCCAAGGGCGCCGATCTGGTGGTGGCCAACGACGTGGCCGCCCCGGGTGTGGGCTTCGGCCACGACACCAACGCGGTGCTGATCGTGGGCGTCGACGGCGATCAGATCGACGTGCCCCTGGGCAGCAAGACCGAGATCGCCATTGCGGTGGTGGACGCCATCGCTCGCATCCGCAACCAAACCCCCCCCAACCAGGAGACCCGATGACCCGCTGGACTTTCACCTCCGAGTCGGTGACCGAGGGCCACCCCGACAAGATGGCCGACCAGATCTCCGACGCGGTGCTCGACGCCCTGCTGGCGCAGGACCCGTTGTCGCGGGTGGCCTGCGAGACGCTGCTGACCACCGGCCTGGTGATGGTGGCCGGCGAGATCACCACCAAGGGCTACGTGGAGATCCCCAACCTGGTGCGTGACGTGGTCACGGACATCGGCTACACCAGCTCCGACATGGGCTTCGACGGTCGCACCTGCGGCGTGTCGATCTCCATCGGATCCCAGTCGCCCGACATCGCCCAGGGCGTCGACACCGCCCTGGAGGTGCGGTCCGGCACGAGCGGCGAGGACATCCTCAACTCCCAGGGCGCCGGCGACCAGGGGATGATGTTCGGCTACGCCTGCGACGAGACCGACGACCTGATGCCCATGCCGATCTGGCTGGCGCACCGCCTGGCCCAGCGCCTGGCCCAGGTGCGCAAGGCCGGGGTGCTGCCGTACCTGCGACCCGACGGCAAGACCCAGGTGACCTTCGAGTACGAGGACGGCCGGCCGGTCCGGCTCAAGACGGTGCTGATCTCCACCCAGCACAACCCCAACATCGATCTGGAAACACTGCTCCTGCCGGATCTCCGCGACCACGTCATCGCCCCCCTCGTCCCCGCCGAGTTCGTCAACGACGGATACCAGGTGCTCGCCAACCCCACCGGCAAGTTCGAAAAGGGCGGGCCGCACGCCGACGCCGGCCTCACCGGCCGCAAGATCATCGTCGACACCTACGGGGGGGCGGCCCGCCACGGCGGCGGGGCCTTCTCCGGCAAGGACCCGTCCAAGGTGGACCGCTCGGCCGCCTACGCGGCGCGGTGGTTGGCCAAGCATGTGGTGGCCGCCGGAGCGGCCAAACGGTGCGAGATCCAGGTCGCCTACGCCATCGGTGTGGCCCGCCCGGTGTCGCTGCTGGTGGAGACGTTCGGCACTGCCACGGTCGACCCGGCCCGCATCGAGAAGGCCATCGACGAGGTGTTCGACCTGCGCCGGCCCATCTACCGCAAGACGGCGGCGTACGGGCACTTCGGCCGGGCCGAAAAGGACTTCAGCTGGGAGCAGCTCAGCCGCCTCGACGAGTTCAGTTCCGCGCTGGGCGGGTAAACCTCCGGTGAAAACAGACGGCCGCCGGCGCGCCGGACCGGCCGTGCGCCCTGAACCGGGGGCGCTGGTCGCCCGGGTCCTCACCGACGTGGCCGGAGTCGACAAACCGTTCGATTACCTGGTGCCGCCGGAGCTGGCGTCGGGCATCCGCGTCGGCACCTTGGTCCGCGTCGACCTGGTGGGCCGGCGGGTCGGGGCCTGGGTGGCGGAGGTCGGGGTCGAGCCCCCGGACGGCCTGGCCTTGCTGCCGATCGCCAAGATTCGCGGCTGGGGCCCCGAACCCGAAGTGGTGGCCCTCACGGAGTGGGCGGCCTGGCGGTGGGCCGGCCGGCGCAGTGCCCTGCTGGCCACGGCCTCGCCCGAGACGGCCGTGACCCGCCTCCCGGTCCCGGCCCGTCGCCGGCCGGCGCCGCCGCCGCCCACCGGGCTGCTGTCAGACCTACCCTTGGACCGGCCGGTGATCGTGCGGCTCCCACCGGCCGCGGACGCCACCGCCGTCGTGGCCGAACTGGCCCAGCGGGGCCCGACCCTGGCGGTGGTGCCGTCCGTCAGCCGGGGCGAAGTCCTGGCCAGGCGGCTGCGGCGCGCCGGAGGCGACGTGGCCGTCGTCCCCGACGAGTGGGCCCGGGCCCGCGCGGGTGTCGCGGTGGTAGTCGGAGCCCGGGCCGCGGCCTGGGCCTCCTGCCCCGGCCTGGCTGCGATAGTGGTCATCGATGGCCACGACGAGAGCCTGGGCCAGGAGCAGGCGCCGACTTGGAACGCGGTGACCGTGGTCGCGGAGCGGGCCCGGCGGGCCGGCGTGCCCTGCGTGGTCGTGAGCTCCTGTCCCACCTTGGAACTACTGGCGGCCGGCGCGGTCCGGGTGCTGGACCGCCGGCGGGAGCGGCAGGGCTGGGCCGCCCTCGAAGTGGTCGACCGGCGAGGTGATGACCCCCGCTTGGGCTTGTACTCGGAACGCCTGGTCTCGCTCATCCGCGCCCAACCGCGGGTGGTCTGCGTCCTCAACCGCACCGGCCGGGCTCGCCTGCTGGCGTGCAGCGCCTGCGGGGAACTGGCCCGCTGCGAGCGCTGCGGCACGGCCCTGGCCCAGCAGCGCGCCGCCGAGACGCCCCCCACGCTGGCCTGTCCCCAATGCGGGTTGACCCGCCCCCAGGTGTGTGCGGCGTGCGGTTCGACCCGCCTGCGCCAGCTCCGAGTCGGGGTGAGCCGGGCCCGAGAGGAGCTGGAGGCCCTCGCCGGCCGGCCCGTCGGCGAGGTGACGGCCGCCTCGCCCGGCCTGCCGGACGCCGACGTCCTGGTGGGGACCGAAGCCGTACTGCGCCGGGTCAGCCCGGCCGACGGGTTCGGCGCCATCGTCTTCGTGGACTTCGACCAGGAACTCCTGGCGGCGCGTATCAAGGCCGGAGAGGAGGCCCTGGCCCTGCTGGCCCACGCCTCGCGCCTCGTCGGCGGCCGGGCCGGCCGGGTGCTGGTGCAGACCCGCCTGCCGGACCACCCGGTGATCCAGGCTGCCCTGCGCGCCGACCCGGCGATCCTCAGCGACGCCGAGCAGGAGGTGCGTCGGGCCCTGCGCCTCCCCCCGGTTACGGCGGTGGCGCTGGTCTCCGGACCGGGCGCGCCAGAGTACGTCGAAGGGCTGCGCACCCAGCCGCTGGAGATCCTCGGTCCGGACCGGGACCAGTGGCTGGTCAAAGGGGCCGATGCCGCCACCCTGGCCGACGCCCTGGCTGCTGTCCCTCGGCCCCCCGGCCGCCTTCGCGTCGCCGTCGACCCGGCCCGGCTCTAGGACGGCCGGGCCCTCATCCTGGCATATCTCGGTGCACTTCGTGCATCTCGGTGCCGATTCCGATGCTCGAGGTCTCGAGCAACGCCGAGATTCATGGCTGGCGCCGAGATTCGGGCCCGGGCCGTCGGTGTCGCCCGTGGCGGCCCCCCGTTGGCTGCCCGGGCCGGCTGGTCAGGGGGCCCAGC
>DASXZS010000230.1:0-1528 GCA_036501785.1 Acidimicrobiales bacterium
CACCAGGAAGCCGGTGCCCACCAGCGGTGTGGCCAGTTGATCGACGGGTACCTGGAAGGTGGCCAGGGACACCGACGCGTAGTCGATGCCGCCCAGGAGGGTCGTGGCCTCGTCGTCGATAGGCGCCAGCAGCCCGGCCGCGGTCGGTGCCGGCACGGCCAGGATCACCCGGTCGGTCGGCCGGTCCACCCCACCGGCGGTTACCACCCACCCCGTCACGCCGCGGGACAATTGTTCGGCCGGTTGTTCCAGGGCGATGGTGACGCCGCGGCTTTGCAACGCCGCGGTCAACGCGTCGACCAGCGCGGCCATGCCGCCGTCCAGGGTCCAGAAGAGCGGCTCGGCTTCGCCCGCCGGCACGGGGGCGGGCACTTCGGCCCTCAAGGCCCGCATGAGACTGCCCCGCCGTTGGGCCGCGGCCAGGAGGGGTGGATAGATGGCGGCGGCCGACATGTCCGAGACCGATCCGGCGTGGATGCCTCCGATGAGCGGATCGACCAGGCGCTCGGTGACCCGTCGGCCCAGCTTGCGGACGACCAGGGGTCCGATGGCCCGGTCGCCGATGGGACCACGGACATCGGGCCGGGGAGCCAGGGCATCGAGGGCGAGGCCGAATTGGCCGCGCAGACCCAGAATGCCGGATCGGGCCGCCGGCCAGAATCGGGTGGGGATGCCCAACGCCAACCCATCGGGCAGGGGGCGCACCTTGCCCCGGGCCCACACGCCGGCACCGCGGCCGCCGATGGGCACGAGCGCCTCGTCCAGTCCGAGTTCCCGGCACAGGCTCAGGGCTTCCGGGCGCCGGCCGAGAAATCCATCGGGTCCGACATCGACCCGGCGCCCGGCGAAGTCCACCGAGGCCAGGGCGCCGCCCAGCCGCGCCGACGACTCGAGGACCGTGACCTCGGGCGTCCCCGATCCGGGTCCGACCGCGCCACCGCTGAGTTCCCAGGCCGCCACCAGGCCACTGATGCCTCCGCCGATGACGACGACCCGCGCCACCGCTCAGACCCCCTCCGCCGCGGCCACCACCACGCCGGCCAGGGCGGTGATGAAGGCGGGATCGTCGTTGAGAGACGACGTCCGGACGACGGTCAGTCCGACCTCGTTGGCCACGGCGGCCAGTTCGATGTCGATGTCGTAGAGCACTTCGAGGTGGTCGGCCACGAAGCCGATGGGGCAGACGACCACCCGGTCGATGTCGCCCTTGTCACCCAGCTGGCGCACCACTTCGCGAATGTCGGGTCCCAGCCAGGGCTCGGGCGTGCGCCCGGCGCTCTGCCACGCCACCTGCCACCGGGTGAGGCCGGCCGCCGCCGCCACCAGCGCGGCGGAGTCCTCCATCTGTTCGACGTAGGTGTCGCCCGACTGCCGGATCCGGGCCGGCAGGGAGTGCGCCGTGAAGACGACGGGCTGGCGCTCCTGTCCCGCCGCACCGCTGTCCAGAGCGGCGGTGACGCGGTCGGCCATGACGGCCACAAAGGCCGGATCGTCGTACCAGTGCGAGATGGCGGAGAAGGACACGCCG
>DASXZS010000231.1:0-2013 GCA_036501785.1 Acidimicrobiales bacterium
CCAGCCGCCGGCCCAGCTCCTGGGACACCTGCCGCTCGGTGCGACCGATCAGGGCGATGTGACCGCCGAGCAACTCCGCGGCCACGCGGTCCGCCGCGGCCGACGCCACTGCCAGGGCCTCGATCTCCGCGGCGTCCTTGACGGCGCGTAGCGGCCCGGTGACAGTGGACGAGGGGCGCCATTCGCGGCCCGGCGAGCGGCGTTGCAACCCCAGCACGAACATGGCCCAGGTCCGGTCGGACACCGCCACCTGCCGGCGGGTACCCACCAGGCCGGCCACGATGTCCATGGGGTCCTCGTGCTCGGCCCAGGGCCGCACCGAGAACACCTCCGGCTGCTCGCTCACGCGGGGCGCCTCCAGGCGGGGCACGATCAGCGTGGCCGGGACGTCGGCCGGGACCACCAACATGGTGAGCCGCTCCAACGGCATGGCCTCGTAGCCCGTCAGCCAGGGCAGGTCGGCGCCCAGCGAGAGCAGCAGGATGTCGACGCCCAAGTCAGCCATACGACCCCGTACCCGGTCGAGACGCGCCACCCGGGCCCCGGCCACTCCGGCCGTCGACACGGCCGTCATGCGAACGACCCCACCTCGGCCGGCGGTACCGGAGCGACCCCACCGCCGGCCGCCCGACCCGAGCCGGCCGTGGCTGCCGTGGCTGCCGAGGCCGCCTGGCGGGCGTGGTAGCTGGACCGGGTCAGCGGGGACGCTTCCACGTGCGGAATGCCCAACCCCTCCCCCGCGGCCTTGACCTGCGCGAACTCCTCCGGCGTCCACCACCGGACCACCGGCAGATGGTGTGACGTGGGCCGCAAGTACTGGCCCACGGTGACGATGTCCACCCCCACGCCGTGCAGATCGGCCAGGGTGGATACCACCTCCCCAAACGTCTCGCCCATGCCGACCATCAAGCTGGACTTGGTGGTCAGGCCGGCGGCCTTGGCCCGGGCCAGAACGGCCAGGCTGCGGGCGTACGACGCCGACGGCCGGACGGCGCGTTGCAGGTGGGCGACGGTCTCGATGTTGTGGTCCAGCACGTCCGGGCGGGCGTCGAAGATCGTCGCGAGCGACGCCGGATCGCCCTTGCAGTCGGAGATGAGCAGCTCGACCGCGGCGCCGGGCACCCGCCGGCGGATGGCGGCCACTGTCGCCGCGAAGGCGGCGGCGCCGCCGTCGGCCAAGTCGTCCCGGGCCACCGTGGTCACGACCGCGTGGGCGAGTCCCAGCCGGGCCACCGCCTCGGCCACCCGCTCCGGCTCGCCGGGATCGGGCGGCAGGGGCTTGCGGGTGTCGACCAGGCAGAACCCGCAGGCCCGGGTGCAGCGGTCCCCGTTGATCATGAAGGTGGCGGTGCCGTCCGCCCAGCACTCGTAGATGTTGGGGCAGCCGGCCTCCTCGCAGACCGTCACCAGGTCCAGTTGCCGCATGGTCCGGCGCAGCGACCGGTACTCGTCGCCCATGCGGGCCTTGACCCGCATCCACTCCGGTTTGCGGGAGTCGATGGGCACCCCTGCCTCGGGATCCACCCCGGCCTCGGCCAGTCGGCGATCGAGCATCCGCACCGGCACCGGCTTGGACGCCGGCGGCACCGGCGAGCCCGGCCCTTCCCCACGGGTAAACGGCGCCAGCTCTTCGGGCCCAACCCGCCAGGCCACGTCCCGACGATCGACACGCGAATAACCCCACACCGAGGCGGCGCGCCTCACCACCGCGTCCACCACGCGCCCCATCGCCACGTCGACCCCCTCGGCCGCCAGGGACGTCACCGGCTTGTCGGCGATGCCGCACGGGACGATGTGGCCGAAGTAGGCCATATCGGGGGCCACGTTGAGGGCGAAGCCGTGCATCGACCGACCGCGGGACACCCGCACGCCGATGGCGCAGATCTTGCGGGGGGACGATCCGCCCGCGCCGACCCACACGCCCGGGTAACCGTCCAGCCGGCTGGCACCCGGCAGCCCGAGGTCCGCCAGCACGTCGATCACCAGCTGCTCGATGCGATGCACATGGGCGGG
>DASXZS010000232.1:0-7278 GCA_036501785.1 Acidimicrobiales bacterium
GCCAAGCCGCCGATGAACCGGTTCGATCCGGCCGCCCTCGACGCCTACGTCACCTACGGATTCGTCGACGATCCCGCGGGTGGCATCACCTTGGCCTGCCGGCGGGAGGACGAAGCGTCGGTCTACGAAGGCGCCCCGCAGAGCGGCGCCTGGGAGCACCTGACCAACGTCCGGCCGCCCGTGGCCATTCTCGGCGGCGGCGATCCCCGCGATCCGGTCAGCCGGGTCGTCGAGGAGGCCGCCCGCCGGCTGCCCCGGGGCGGGGCCCGGAGGCTCGAGGACCTCACCCATTTCGGGCCGTTCGAGGATCCTATGCGGGTGGGGCGGATCGCCGGCCAGGCCCTCCGCGCCGGTCGCACACCCCTCGCCGGCGACCGGTCCACCACGGTTGTCGCACCTCCTCGTTAGTTTGATGGGCGATGGCTCTGCCCCTGCCGAGGTCGTTGTCGCCTTCGAAGGTGTCGTCGTTCAAGGACTGCGCGCTGGCCTTCCGGCTTTCGGCGATCGATCGGCTGCCTGAGCCACCCTCGCCGCCCGCCGCCAAAGGCACCCTGGTGCACCGGGCCCTGGAACTGTTGATGTGGGAGGAGGACCCGGCCGGGCGCACGGTCGACGCCGCCCTCGCCAAGCTGGCCCAGGCCGTCCCCGAGGTGCTCGACGGCCCGGAGTACGCGGCGCTGGCGCTGGTGGGCGCCGAGCGGGAGGAGTTCGTGGCGGACGCGGCCGGTCTGATCCGCAACTACTTCCGGCTCGAGGATCCGACCCAGGTGCGGGTCATCGGTACCGAGCTGCGCCTCTCGGTCGAGATCGGGACGCTGACCCTGTCCGGCATCATCGACCGCCTCGACCTGGATGACGACGGCGAGCTCGTCGTCACCGACTACAAGACCGGCCGAGCCCCCTCGGTGGCCTACGAGCAGTCCCGGTTGGGCGGTGTGCACTTCTACGCGTTTCTCTGCGAGCAGGTGCTGGGTCGCCGGCCTGCCCGGGTGCAGCTCCTGCACCTCCGCGAGCCGGTCGCCATCTCCACCGTTCCCTCCGACCAGTCGCTGCGCGGCCTGCGCCAGCAGACCGTGGCGGTGTGGGCGGCGGTCGAACAGGCCTGCGCCCGGGAGGACTTCCGACCCAAGCCCGGGTGGCTGTGCGATCACTGCGCCTACCACGAGTACTGCCCGGCGGTCGGTGGCGACCTGGGGCGGCTGCCGGCGCCCTCCGACTCAAGCGGGCCGGTAGTCGGGACCACCGACGTCGGCGAGACGAGCGCGCTGGTCGTCGGGGCCGCGGGCGTCGGAGCCGCCCGCGCATGACCTCGTCGCGTTGGCGACCTCCGACGGTGCCCATACCGCCGGGGGTCGACCGCCTCGACGCGGTCGTCGACGAGTGGTTCGACGCCCACCTGCGGGGCCGGCCCGCGATCGACCGGCTCATGTACACGGCCACTGCGGTCGGGGACCACGGGATCATCTGGCTGGCCCTGGCCCTGGTGCAGGCGGCCCGGCGCCGTCCGGGCTGGCAGCGGGCCCTCCTGCGGGCGTCCGCCGGGCTCGGGATCGAGTCGGCCCTGGTCAACGGCCCGGTGAAGTGGGTGTTCCGCCGCACCCGGCCCGTGCACCTCGGCCCGCGCCCCATCGCCCTCCGGCAACCTCGCACCAGCAGCTTCCCGAGCGGCCACGCTACCGCGGCCTTCTTCGGTGCGGCCCTCCTCCGCGACGACGGGCTCTGGCCCCTCTATTACGCCATTGCGGTGGTGGTGGCAGCCAGCCGCGTGCACGTCAAGATCCACCACGCTTCGGACGTGATCGGGGGAATCGCCATCGGCGTCGTGCTGGGCGAACTGACGCGACACCTCGTGCCCGTCGGCAGCCGCGCCGAGGATCGGGCCCCCTTCGGAGTCGCCGGTGAGGAATCGTCGCTGGCCGGCGGGGGTTGAGCAGAGCATGACCATCGCCTTCGCCGTGACCTGGGACTACCGCTGTCCGTTCGCCCGCAACGCCCACGAGCACCTGCTGACCGCTGTCGAAGCCGGTGCCGACTGGGACGTGAGCTATCTGGCGTTCTCCCTGGACCAGGCCCACGTCGAGAACGGGAAGCCCCCGGTGTGGGACGAGCCGGATCGCTACCCGGGTCTGCTCGCCAACCTGGCCGGCATCGTGGTGCGTGACCGTCTGCCCGAGCAGTTCCGGACAGTCCACCGGGCCCTGTTCGCGGCCCGCCACGACCTGGCCCTGGACCTGCGTGACCGCGAGGTGCTGGCCAAGGTGCTCGGTGGCGCCGGCGTCGACCCAGACGAGGTGCTCGGCCAGGTGGACGCCGGCTGGCCGCTCCAGATCTTCAAGGCCGAGCACTCCGACGCCGTCGACCGGCTGTCGGTCTTCGGCGTGCCGACCTTTATCATGGGCGACCGGTCCGTCTTCGTGCGGCTCCTCGACCGTCCCGGCGACGACGCCGAGCTCGCCACTCGCAGCATCAGCCGGGTGCTGGACCTGATCGACACCTGGCCAGCGCTCAACGAGTTCAAGTACACGTCCATCCCGCGCTGAGCCCAAACCCAGACCCGCACCGATTTGGCCCGACGCTCGCGAGCTTCCTCCGATCCGGGGGCCATTGGTGGCGGGAGTGGCGCGGGCGGCGCCCCGGACCCGGCCGGCGGTCGTGGTGGCGCGGGCGGCTTGGTGGCGTTGGACCTGCGCCCGGGCGAGATGGTGCGTTGGCGCGCCAACCCGGCCGGCCGATGGCAGCGGGGGGCGGTCACCCGCCGCGAGCGAGACGGCAGCATCGGTGTCACCGACCACCGGGGCCGGGCCCGCAGTCTGGCCGTCGACCGCCTGGAGGTGGGCTGTGCCGGACCGCGCGGCGCGTCCCGGTGGGAGCCTCTGGTACTCCGGGCCGCCCGCAGCGAGCAGCTGCGGCTGCTGTAGGCGGACGTTCCGGCTGGTGACAGTGGGCGGCGCCGTGACCCGGCGCCACGTGTGGATCACCGGTCGGGTCCAGGGGGTGTGGTTTCGTGAGACTTGCCGCAGGCTGGCGGCGGAGTCCGGCCTCGCCGGGTGGGTGCGCAACCGGGCCGACGGCCGCGTTGAGGCGGTCTTCGAGGGCTCGGAAGCGGCCGTGGCTGCCCTCGTGGCCTGGTGCCGGTCCGGCCCGACCCGAGCGCAGGTGGCCGGCGTCGAGGTGGTAGAGGAGCCACCTGAGGGGCTGGCGGGGTTCTCGGTGCGCTAGCGGGGGCCGGCGGCGGCCGTGGGGGCGGGGCCGGCGGGGCCGGCGGGCCCACCCGTCGAAAGTTTCTGCTCGCAACTACCGCCAGCCGGGATACCCTACGAACAGGTGTTCGATGCCACGACCTCTCGACGGAGGTGCCGGATGACCCAGACCAGTCGCCAGCGGAAGCCGTCACACCCTCCTGAGATCATTGATCCCATGGCCACGCAACTGGCGCTGCTGCTCGAGTCGGACGAGGACGACTGGCGACTCGACGAACACACCCGCGAGACGGGCCGGCGGGGTGTCGCCGAAGCCCGGCGGATCCTGGCCGAAGCCATGAGGCGATCCGCCGCCTAGCCAGCGAGGTGGTCGACCCCATTAGCATCGCCGGCCATGGGTTACGGCATGACGGTCCCCTTCGACGGCGTCCCCCTGGCGGACCACCGCGAGTGGTACGAGGAGCTCGTCGACCTCGGCTACACCGACGCCTGGTCCTCGGAATCGGACGGGACCGACGCGTTCACGCCTCTCGCCCTGGCCGCGGCGTGGGCGCCTCAGTTGCGCCTCGGCACCGCCATCGTGCCCGCCTACACGCGGGGGCCGGCCCTCCTGGCCCAGAGTGTGGCCGCCCTGGCGGAAGCCGCACCGGGGCGGTTCGCCCTCGGTGTCGGCACCTCGTCCGATGTGATCGTCGAGCGCTGGAACGACATCCCGTTCGAACGTCCCTACCAGCGCACCCGCGACGTGGTGCGCTTCTTGCGCCAGGCCCTGTCCGGCGAGAAGGTCGACGCCAGCTACGAGACCTTCACGGTCAAGGGCTTCCGCCTCGGCCGGCCGCCGGCCATCGTCCCGCCCATTCTCGTGGCCGCCTTGCGCCCAGGCATGCTGCGTCTGGCCGGGACCGAAGGCGACGGCGCCATCATCAACTGGCTGAGCGCCGACGACGTGCCCACCGTCCGTCGCGAGGTGGGACCGGGCAAGGAGATCGTGGCCCGGATCTTCGTATGTCCGTCGGAGGACACCGAGACGGTGCGGATGGTCGGCCGGCGCATGATCGCGGCCTACCTCAACGTGCCGGTGTATGCCGCCTTCCACCAGTGGTTGGGCCGGGGCCCGCTGCTCGAGGGGATGTGGGCAGCCTGGAAGGCCGGCGATCGCAAGGCGGCTCTGGCCGCTATCCCCGATCAGGTCGTCGACGACCTCATCCTGCACGGCTCGCCGGCCGCGGTCCGGGCCCAGGTGCAGCGGTACCTCGACAACGGCGTGACCACTCCCGCCCTGGCCCTCATCCCGGCGGGGGTCGATCTCCGCCACGCGGTGCGGCACCTGGCGCCGAGGCCACCCAGCACGCCAGCCGCCCCGGCCCGCTAGCCACACCCCGGGGTAGCATCAAACCATGGTTGACGTGGCGATCGACGACACGGTCCGCACCCCGATCGAGCGCTGATTGACGTCCCTCGTCGAGGCCCTCGGGCACGCCCCGGACACCTCCTTGTTGATCATCACCTGCGACGAGCTGGGTGTGACGCACGCCCACAACTCGGGCGTGTACAGCGCGCTCCGGGAAGGCATGGGAACGGCAGGTGGCTTGGTGGTTCCCGGTCCCTGGGCGCGCGAGGCCGCGGCGCGCTACCGGGGCGAGGACGTGGGGGTCCACCTGACTCTCAACGCCGAGTACGACCTGTTCCGCTGGGGGCCGATCACCCACTGCCCGTCGCTGCTGGACGGTGACGGTGGGTTCCCGCGGACGCTCGAGGACCTGTGGGAGCACGCCGACACCGACGAGGTCCGGCGGGAGTGCCGGGCCCAGGTGGAGCGGGCGATCTACTGGGGCTTCGACGTCAGCCATCTGAGCGCGCACCTGAGTGCCTTGGACTTCCGGCCCGAGTTCTTCGACGTGGCCCTGGAGCTGGCGGTCGACTTCGGCCTGCCGCTGCGGCTCCCGGCCGCGTCAGCCGAGCATCAGTGGGGGTTCCCGTTCCGGTCGCTGGCGGCGGCGGAGGGGGTGGTATCGCCGGACTTCCTGGTGCGGGTGAGCCGCACCCGGAGCACCCAAACCGCCCTGGATCAGCTGCTCTCGGATCTGCGTCCGGGGGTGACCGAGGTGGTCCTGCGCCCCGCCATGGACACAGCCGAATTGCGAGCCGTGGCGCCGGACTGGGCGGACCGGGTCGCCGATCACGACCTGGCCATGACTGCCGACTCGCTGCGAGTCCTGGCCCGGCGGGCCGGCGTCCAGCCCATCGGCTACCGGGCCCTGCACGACCTCCAACGGGCCCTCTAGGCGCTCGTCAGCCGGCGACCAGCCGGGCCGCGAGGCGTTCGAGGGCCGCCACCCGGCTGGCCTTGACCAGCACGGCGTCGCCCCGACCGAGCGGGCCGAGCTCTTCTATGGCGGCGTCGATTCCGGCCAGCGGACGCATGCCGTAGGCGTCCGTCGACACCACGACTACCTCCACGCCCAAGCGCGCCGCCAGCTGCACAATCTGGTGGTGTTCGTCGGTTCGGCGCTCCCCGAGCTCGGCCATCTCGCCCAGCACGGCAATGCGCCGAGTCGCAGGGAGGGCGGCCAGGGCCTGCAGCGCCGCGGCCATGGAGGCCGGGTTGGCGTTATAGGCATCGTTGAGGATCACCGCCCCTGCCGGCGAGTACCCGAGCTCCATCCGCCAGGGCGACAGCGGCGGCGCGGCCAGGGCCGCGGCGGCCGCCTCCATCGGCACCCCGCAGCATCCGGCCACGGCCAGCGCGGCCAAGGCGTTGCCGACTTGGTGCACGCCGCGTGCCCCGAGCTGCACGGTGACAACCCCCCACGCCGAGCGCACTACAAAACGAGGCCGGAGTTCCTCGTCCAACTGGACGTCCTCGGCGGCCACGTCGACGTTGGGCGCCCCACCGGCGCTGTACGTGACCGAAGCGGCGCCGGTCCGGTCGGCCATGGCCAGCACCCGACCGTCGTCGGCGTTGAGGATGGCGGTGCCCTCGGCGGGGAGGGCCTCGACCAACTCGGCCTTGGCCGCGGCCACCGAGTCGAGATCGCCGAAGACCTCGGTGTGGGCCGCCACTACGGCCGTCACCACACCGATGGTGGGCCGGGCGACCTGGCACAACCGGGCGATATGACCTGGCCCTCTCGCCCCCATTTCGATCACCGCCGCTCCGGCGTCGAGCGGCGCATTGGCGAGGGTGAGAGGTACCCCGAGCTCGTTGTTGAAAGACTTCTCACTTGCGGTCGTGCGCACGCCCGCTCCCAGGGCCGCCGCGGCCAGATCCTTGGTCGACGTCTTGCCCACCGATCCGGTAACACCGATCACGGTCGCCGCCAGCCGGTCCCGAGCCGCCGCGCCTAGCGCCAACAGGGCGGCGGCGGTATCGGCCACCTCGATGACCGGCGAGCTCGTGTGCACGCCTCGGCGGCCTCGCTCGACGAGAAGTCCCGCGGCGCCGGCCGCGATCGCGGCGTTAATCCAATCATGACCGTCCCGCTCCGCCCGGATGGCCACGAACAGAGCTCCGGGCTGCAGCTGCCGGGAATCGATCGCGACGCCGTCGAGGATCTCGTCCGCCGTACCTTCGGTCTGGCCACCGGTCGCGGCCGCGACGGCCTGCGGGGACCAGCGCATGGCCCGATCTTGCCAGGCCGGCCGGGGCTTGGGGCTATTGGTCAGAACGGCTCGAGGCCGGTCCGCGGGCGCGGGTGAGCAAATCCTCGGAGGTCAGCACACGGCGGATCACGTCGCTGACGACTTCGCCCAGGCGACGATTGTGATGCCGGGCGTAGCCGCGGAGCAGGCCGAAGGCCTCGTCGACATCGACACCAGCCTGCTCGGCGACGATGCCCTTGGCCTGCTCCAGGGCGAGTCGACTGTTTAGGGCCGTCTGCAGCTGCGCCGTGCCGCGGCCACCCGGACCGCAGCCGCTTCCCTTCCGAACACGGGCCACCGATCCGACCGCGCCGTTCCCTCGGCGCGCCGTGACCGGCTCGGCGTAGGGTTGGGGCGGCATGCCGCTGCGACGCCAGGTCGTTTGTGCCGCGCCTGCGTTGAGGAGCTGGGCGTGTCGGGGGCCGCCCTGGCTGTG
>DASXZS010000233.1:0-7131 GCA_036501785.1 Acidimicrobiales bacterium
CGTCCTCCAGGAACGCGGCCATGGCCTCGTCGAAATAGCCGAGGTACCACATGTTGAACACCACACCCTGCTGGTCCGTCTCCAGGTAGCGAACCTGGTGCTCGTAGGTGGTGCGCCGGGGCCCGCTCATGCTCAGCCGACCTGCCGCTCCGCGCCCTCCCAGTAGGGCGCCCGCAACTCCCGCTTGAGCAGCTTGCCGGACGGGTTGCGAGGCAGGACCGCGGCGAAGTCGACCGACTTGGGGCACTTGAAGCCCGCCAACTGCTGGCGGCAGAAGGCGATCAGGTCCTCGGCCGCCACCGGCTCGACGCCGGCCGCCAGCACCACTACCGCTTTGACAACTTCGCCCCAGTGCCCATCCGGCACGCCGAACACGGCTATGTCGGCCACCGCCGGATGGCGCATGAGGGCGTTCTCCACCTCGGCGGGGTACACGTTTTCCCCGCCGGTGACGATCATGTCTTTGACCCGGTCGTGCAGGTAGATGAAACCGTCATCGTCGAAGTAGCCGGCGTCGCCGGTACGGAACCACCCCTCGGCCGAGAGGACCGCCGCGGTGGCGTCGGGGTTGTTCCAGTACCCCAGCATGTTCTGCGGGCTCCGGGTCCACAGCTCCCCTACCTGCCCGGGCCCGGCGTCCGCGCCGGCGGCGTCGACGATCCGCATCTCGACCCACGGGTAGGGCTTCCCGCAGGAGCGCAGCAATCCAGGCCGGCCCACCGGATCGTGGTCCTCGGCCTCCAGTTGGGTGATGGCGCCCGTGGTCTCGGTCAAGCCGTAGACCTGGATGAAATCGCAGCCGAAGGTGGCCATGGCCCGCTCCAGGACGGCAGCCGAGATGGGTGAGGCCCCGTAGACCAGCTTGCGCAAGGCCCGGAGATCGGCATGTCCGACTTCTGGGGTCTGGAGGAGCATTTGGAGTACGGCCGGGACCATGAAGGCGTGGGTGATCCCCTGGCCCGACAGGGCCTGCCAGATCTCGGTGGGAACCACGTCGCGGAGCACGACGGTCCGGCAGCCGAAATACAGCCCCGCGGCGGCCCAGCCCAGCCCGGCGATGTGGAACATCGGCATCAGGGCCAGGTTGACGGACCGGCCCGCCTCGAAACCCCAGTGGCTCCCGGCCCCGTCGAAGCACGCCAGCAGGTTGGACGTGGTCAGCATCACCCCTTTCGGGAGCCCGGTGGTGCCCGAGGTGTACAGCTGGAAGCCGACGTCGTCCGGGCCGGCGACCGCGCCGGGGTCGCCGGCGTCACCCGTCGCCAGCCAGGCCTCGTACCCCTCCCAGCGGGCGTGGTCGGCGAAACCGATGATCCTGGTGGCGCCCAGGCCGGCCTCGATGGCTTCGACCCCGTCCACCATCTCCTGGCCCACGAGCAGCACCGCGGTCTGGGCGTCCCGCAGGATCTGCAGGATCTCCGGCGGGGCCAGGCGCCAGTTGACGTTGACGGCCACGGCGTTGAGGAGGGCGGCGCCGAAGACGACCTCCAGCACCTCGGTGCTGTTGCGCTCGAGTACCGCCACCCGGTCCTGCGGGCCCACGCCACTGGCGGCCAGGGCCCCGGCCACCGCCTGGGCCCGCTCGTAGAGGGCGCCGAACGTCAGGCTGCGGCCGCCACACTCGATGGCCGGGGCCGGGCCCCGGCACGCCGCGTGCACCCGCACGATGTCGGCCAGGCAGCGGATCTCGTCGGCGGCCGCGGTCGTGGGCACCGGCGCACCGTATCCTCGGCTCTTCCTCCGGGCAACCGGGCCACACCGGCCATTACGGCCGGGGCGCCACTAGCGTCGATGCCGAAAGACGAGGAGGCGATCACGATGCCCACCACCGGGACCGACACCAGTTCCGACGCCGTCGCCGCCGTCAAACAATGGCTGGCGGACAACTGGGACCCCGATCTCACCGTGCGGGCCTGGTGGGAACGGCTCGGCACCTCGGGTTGGGCCGCCCCCACCTTGCCGGAGTCCTCCTACGGTAGGGGTCTGTCTCGAGCCGAGGCGGTACGGGTGCAGGAGGCCATCGCCGAGTTCGGGGCCTTGGGCGCGCCCGGCGGGCTGGGGCTGCTGCTAGCCGCCCCGACCATCGCCACCCACGGCACCGAGGAGCAGAAAGAGCGCTACATCCGCCCCATCGTCACGGGCACCGAAGCCTGGTGCCAGCTGTTCAGCGAACCGGGCGCCGGCTCCGACCTGGCCGGTCTGCAGACCCGAGCCGAACCCGACGGCGAGGAGTGGATCACCTCCGGCCAGAAAGTGTGGACCTCCGGCGGCCAGATCGCCGACATGGGGATGCTGCTGGCCCGCACTAACCCGGACGTGCCCAAACATCAGGGCATCACCTATTTCGCCTTCGACATGCGCCAGCCCGGCGTGGAGGTCCGTCCCCTCCGGGAGATGACCGGGCGGGCCCTGTTCAACGAGGTGTTCCTCAGCGAGGCCCGGGTAGGCGACGACGCCATCATCGGCGGGGTCAACAACGGCTGGGCCGTGGCCAACACCACCCTGGCGTTCGAGCGGGCCGGGCTCGGCGCCGGCGGCGGCTCCGCAGCCGGCGGCGCGGCCGCGCCCGGCAGCGTCGCCGGCGACCTGGACAAGCGGGTCGGCGACCTGGTGCGGGCCCGGGCCCGCGGCAGCGCCGGAGGACCCGGCGGTCTGGCCGGCACCTCGGCGCTGCTACGGACGCTGGCCCAACAGCTGGGGCGCACGGGCGATCCCCTGGTGCGACAGGATCTGGCCCGCTTGCACACCCTGACGGAGATCGGCCGGTATCTGACGCTGCGCCAGAAGGCGCTCAAGACGACCGGGGGCGACATCCCCGGCCTGGGCAACATCGCCAAGCTGTCGATGAGCAACATCCTCCGCTTGTCGCGTGACCTCGGACTCCAGCTGCTCGGACCGCGGGGCACGCTCCACGCCTACAGCGGCGACGGCGCCGCGCCGCTGGCCGATTTCCCCGCCGGCGCCCTCGGGGCGGTCGTCACCGACATGGCGCTGTTCGCCCAGGGCCCGCCCATCTACGGCGGCACCGATCAGATCCAGCGCAACATCATCGGCGAGCGGGTGCTCGGCCTGCCCAAGGAACCCAACCAGGACAAGGTGACCCCCTTCCGGGATCTGCCCCGCAACTGACTCTCATCTCCGTCACAGCCTCATGACATCGACGGCCCGCACGGGAGCGGACAGGTGCTCTTGCGACAGTTTCTCCCTTTGGACGCCGATGAGAAAAGTGTGAACCATGTGTGGTCGGATCGCCGCGACCCCGGCGGCTCGGGATGACGATCGGCGGGTCCTTCGACGAGGTGCTGGTCGCCGCCCAAGCGGGCGCCGAGTGGGCGTTCACGATCCTCTACCGGGACCTCAACCCCCGCCTCGTGCGTTACTTCTCGGCCCGAGCGATGTCCCAGGCCGAGGACCTGGCCGCGGAGACGTGGCTGGAAGCGTCCCACAACCTGGCCACCTTTGGCGGCAACGAGGGCGCCTTCCGCGGGTGGATGTTTACCATTGCCCGCCGACGGCTGATCCAGCATTGGCGCGACGGCGAGCGGCGGCCCTCCCGCCCGGTCGCCCCCGAGACGTTGACCGAGCATCCCGGTCGTGACAACACCGAGCTCGAAGCGATAGCCGTGACCGACGCCCAGGCGGCGATCCGGGCCATCACCGCGCTGCTGTCACCCGATCAGGCGGATGTGGTGCTGTTGCGCGTGCTCGGCGGCCTGGACGTCGCCCAGGTAGCCGAGGTCCTCGGCAAGCGACCGGGAACCGTACGGGTCCTGCAACACAAAGCCTTACGCCGGCTGGCCGGAAGATTCTCCGTGGAGGCGTTAACGCGGTGAGCCCTGAGCGCGATTGGGACGTCGAGATGTTCCGGTATCCCCTCGACGACGCCACCGCCAGCCGGCTGCTCTCGGGAGGGCTGTCCCCCGAGGACGCCCCGCCCGGTTACACCGGACTGGCCGCCGCGATCCAGGCTGCCACCGGTCCGGCCAGCCCGGCCGAGCTGGCGCACGAGGCCGCGGTCGTCGCCGCCGGGGTCGCCGCCGTCTCCTCAGCTCCAGGCCCGGTGCCTGCACTCGCAAGGAGAAAATCCATGCTCGGTAAGTTGCTCTCCGCCAAGGTCGCGGCCGCCGCCGCGGTGGCCGTCCTCGGCGTCGGTACCGCCGCGGCGGCGGCGACCGGCAGCCTGCCCACGCAGACCTCGCACGCGTCCTCGCACGCCGCCGCCGGCCTGGCCACCGCCACCTCTCACCTGCCGACGGGCACGACCCGTGGCCAGACCACCACTGCTGCGTCCACTTCGGGTTCTTCGAGTCCTACTTCCAAGTCGGGCACCGGGCCGGTGGGCGGGATGACCAACGGCAAGGCCACCTTCGGGCTGTGCACCGCCTTCTTGGCGGGACCCACCACGTCGAACACCAACTCGGGCAAGGACGCCTCCACCGCCTTCAAGACCCTGATCGCGGCCCACGGTGGGACCGTGTCGGCCACCACCACGTTCTGCCAGACCTACGTCGCCAAGAACCATCCAGGTAACCCCGCCAGCACCGGCAACTCTCCCACAACCGGCAAGCCCGCCAGCACCGGCGAGCCCCCCACAGCCGGGAAGTCGTCCTCGCACGCCCACGTCCCGACCCCGAACACAGGCGGCACCACCACCGCCGACGCCGCCAGCGGCGGCGCCAGCTCGGCGGGATCGGCCAACTCAGGGACTCACAGCTCACACTGACGGAAGGGACTTGGCGGCTTCCGCTTCAGGACGAACCGCACCTTCTCCAACTTAGGTCCGGCGCGCGTTCGGCCGAGTATCGCGGCCGCCCGAGCCAAGAGCGGCCCCCGGGCGGCTAGCCTCCTAGACGGAGCTTTAGACAGGACGGCTCTCGCGGGCAGATTGCAGGTCACATCGCCGACGGGTTGCGTGCACTCATGACATTTCCCAGAAGGGGCTGACAGTGGATGCTCGAGGCGAACTGAGCGCCTACGAGGTCGCCGTCCTCGGGGAGAAGGAAGCCCTTCAGCGCCTGGACCTGCTCGCCTCCGCCAGCCGCATCCTCGACGCCACGCTGGAGGACTACGAGCACGCCGTCCTGCAGGTCACGGACGCCTGCGTCCCAGACTTCGCCGACCTGTGCGCCGTCGAGGTCGTCGGCCCCAACGGCGATATCCAGACGGCGGCCTATCGCAGCGCCCACAGCAGCGGCATGCGCGCGCCGGATGAATGGACACCGATCGGCCGGCTGGTGGCGCCGGACCGCCGACCGGTCCTGGCCTATCCCAATTCGGAGGAGACCGACAGCGTCCGCGCCATCCGGGAACGCTTCGGCGCCCAGTCGCTGATGGTTGCGCCCATCACCGGTGGTGGCATCACCCTCGGCTGGTTCGTGGCCGCCACCGGCGCCTACCGGCGGGGGTTCCGGCCGTCCGCACTGCGGGTCGGGGTGGAGCTGAGCAGCCGCCTGGGCGCCGCCATCCAGCGGGTCCTGCTCCACCGCGAGATGCAGGCTTCGGCCCGAGAACAGAGCCGGGCCGTCCGCCGGCTGCGCCGGCTGGCCACCGCGGCCACCAACCTGGCTGGCGCCGCCACCACCGAGGCGGTCCTCCGGGTGGCGTGCATCGAGGCGTGCGTCATCCAGGAAGCGGACGGAGCCATCTCCCGGTGGTGGATGGCCGACGGCAGCGTGGTATCGGCGCAGACCGGCGAGGTCGACCTGGATCTGGCCGAGACCGCGTTCGGGGCCGTGACCAATCGCCGCACGGCGCGGGGCCGGGGCTGGATCGCCCACCCCCTGCCGAGCAGTGACCCCTGGCAGCACGCCGCCCTGGTCGTCTTCGTGGGCACCGATCTGTCGACGGACGAGGAGCTGGTGCTCAGCTCGCTGGCGTCATTGATCCCTGTCGCGTTCGAGCGAGCCCTCGGGACCGAAGCGGTGGTGGTCCACGAGGCTCGGCTGCGGGCCGTGGTCGAAGCATCACCGGTGGCGCTGATCGGCGTGCGCCCCGACGGTGTCGTCACCCTCGCCAACCGGGCCGCCCTGGAGCTGTTCGACTGGGTCGCCGATCCGACCGAGTGGGCGCTCAGCGAACCGGTGCGCCCCGTCATGCTCGAGTTGGCGGAGTCGGTACGCGCCAGCGGATCGGTCATCAACCGCACCGTGTCGGTCGACGACCTCGACCTGTCCCTATCAGGGGCCCCGATGCCAGCGACGTCGCCTTCCGACGATTACACCGTGCTCATCGCCGGACTGGATCTGAGCGAGGTGCGCCGCGCCGAGCGAGCCTTGGTCCAGGCGCAGCGCCTGGAGGCCATGGGGGTCGTCGCCGGCCGCGTCGCCCACGATTTCAACAACCTGCTGACCCTGATCATCGGCTACACCGAGCTGCTGGCCCGGGGCCTGGCCGACGTCCAGCAACGGGCCCTGATCGCCGATATCGAGGGCGCCGCTCGCCGGGCCGCGGGGCTCACCCAGCAGATGCTCGGCATGACCCGGCGGGAGGAAGCGGCGGTGGTGATCGACCTGGGCTCCGAGGTCGCCAACCTGCAGGCCGTGCTCAGCCGGCTGGCCGGTCCGCGCGTGGCGCTCAGCATCACCTACCCGGACCACCCCGTGAAGGTCCGGGTCGATCCCACCGAGATGGAGCAGATCGTCATCAACCTGGTCGTCAACGCCTACGACGCCATGGACGGCGAGGGCGAGGTCCAGTTGGCGGTCGAGGTCGGCGCCGCCGTCCCCAGCGACGAAGGCGGCATGGAGGGCCCGGGTGCGGTGCTCACGATCTCGGACAACGGGCCGGGCATGCCGCCCGAGGTGCTGGCCCGCTGCCTGGAGCCGTTCTTCACCACCAAGGCGCGCGGCCAGGGCAGCGGTCTCGGCCTGTCGACCGTGTACGGACTCGTCAACGAGCGCGACGGCCGGATGGATGTCGATTCCGGCCCGGGCCGAGGGACGACGGTGCGGATCTGGCTGCCACTCTGCGACGACGCCCCGGCCGAGATCGACGACCCGGCAGAAGTTTGGCCGCCCGGACGCTCGCTCACCGGTCGGATCCTCTTCGTCGAGGACGAGCCGGACTTGCGGGCGATGGGCCAGCAGTGCCTGGCCGACGTCGGCCTCGACGTGGTCGCCGCCGAATCCGCCG
>DASXZS010000234.1:0-5745 GCA_036501785.1 Acidimicrobiales bacterium
CGGACGGTGTTGGGGTCGGTCACGAAGTTCTGACCCAAGGCCCGGCTGGGACGCAACCCGTGGGTGGTCAGGAGGTCGTTGATCTGCCGGGGGGTGAGGGTCACTCCCCTGCCCCGGTAGGGAGCTCCGGGAGGCGGAACAGGGCCGCGGTGTTGACCCAGGTGGCGGCCTCGATCTCCTCGGAAGTCAGGCCCTTGGCGGCGGCCACCGCGGCGCCGACCACTGGCACCAGGGCCGGGCTGTTGGGGCGACCCCGATACGGGACCGGCGCCAGGTACGGGCTATCCGTCTCGACCAGCAGCCGATCGAGCGGGCAGTCCGACGCGGCCGCCCGCACCTCCTCCGCCGACTTGAACGTCACAATCCCGCTAAACGACAGCATCGCTCCCATCTCGAGCCCGCGCGCCGCCTCCACCGGGCCGCCGCTGAAGCAGTGCAGCACCAACCGCGGCGGCGGGCTCTCGGCCGCCAGGATGTCGAACGTGTCGTCCCACGCACTGCGGGTGTGGACCACCAGGGCCAGATCCAGTTGGTGGGCCAGGCGCACCTGGGCCGCGAAGACCTCCCGCTGCACCTGCCGGGGGGAGTGGTCGTAGTGGTAGTCGAGCCCGCACTCGCCTATGCCGACGACGACCGGATCAGGTCGGGCCAGCAACTCGGTGATGCCGGCGACTCCGTCGACCGCATCGTGAGGATGCAGCCCCACCGTGGCCCACACCCCTTCGTGGGCCCGGGCCACCTCGATGGCGGCCGCGGACTCCTCGGCACTGGTGCCGATGGTGATCATGCGGGCCACGCCGGCGGCCCGGGCCTCGGCGATGGCGGCCGGCCCGACTCCCTCATAGGAGATATGGCAGTGGCTGTCAGCCCACACCAAGTCGCACTCAGTCGGTGATGCGGGGGAACAGCGGCCCGCCGCGTTCGAGTTTCAGGTCGCCGGGATAGCCGCCCCAAGTGGCCGCGTGCGGCAGGCGCTGATCCTCGACGCGCCCGGGCAAACCGATCCGCCGCCAGATCTCCTGCGAGGCGCGCGACAGGGCGGGGCTGGCCAGGACCGCCACGATGCGGAGCGCTTCCAGGGCGTCCCCGAGGACGGCGTCGACGACCGGACCGGGCTCGGCCTTCCAGGGCTCCACCGCCTCAAGGGCCGCGTTGGTCTCGCGCACCAACCGCCAGGTCGCTTCGAGGGCCTCGCTGGGCGCCACCCGCGTCCACGCCCCCGCGGCCGTCTCGTAGGCCGAGGCCGCCACCGCGGCCAGCTTGCTGGCGGGATCAGGCGCCGGTCCGATACCCGCGCACTTGCGCTCCACCACGGTGGTCACCCGGGCCAGGAGGTTGCCGAGGTTGTTGGCCAGGTCGGCGTTGTAGCGGGCCACCATGCCCTCGTAGGAGAAGTCGCCGTCGGGTCCGAAGGCCTGGTCGCGCAGGAAGTGGTAGCGGAACCCGTCCACACCGAACGTGGGGGTGAGATCCTCGGGGGCGATACCGGTCAGCGACGACTTGGACATCTTCTCGCCACCGACAAGCAGGAAGCCGTGCACGGCGATGTGCGCCGGCGGGTCGATGCCCGCGGCCATCAGGAGGGCAGGCCAGTACACGCAGTGGAAGCGCAGGATGTCCTTGCCGATGAGGTGATGCACCGCCGGCCACCACGCCGCGAACCGGTCCGGGTCCGAGCCGTAGCCGACGGCAGTGGCGTAGTTGATGAGGGCGTCGTACCAGACGTAAAAGACGTGGGCCGGATCCCACGGGACGGGCACGCCCCACGAGATCGACGTGCGGGAGATGGAGATGTCGCGCAGCCCGCCCCGGATCAGCCCCACAGCCTCGTTGCGCTTGGCCTCGGGGATCACGGCGGCCGGGTTGGCCTGGTACCACTCCAGCAGGCGGTCGGAGAACTCGGACAGCTTGAAGAAGTAGTTCTCCTCCGACAGCAGCTCGACCGGCGTGCCGTGGATGGGGCACCGGGTGCCGTCCAACAGCTCGGCTTCGGTGTAATAGGCCTCGCAGGACACGCAGTACAGGCCCTCGTAGGGACGCAGCTCGATCCAGCCGTTGTCATAGGCGGCTTGCATCAGGGCCTGTGTGGCCCGATGGTGGCGGGGCTCGGAGGTCCGGATGAAGTCGTCGTAGGTGATGTCGAGCTCGGCCCACGCCTGCCGGTAGCGCTCGCTGGTCCGGTCGGCCTGCTCCTGGGGAGTCAGTCCGTTGGCCTCGGCCGCCCGTTGGACCTTGAGGCCGTGCTCGTCGGTGCCAGTGAGGAAGAACACGTCGTCACCGCGCAGCCGGTGCCAGCGGGCGACCGCGTCAGCCGTGACCGTGGTGTAGGCGTGGCCGATGTGGGGCGCGTCGTTGACGTAGTAAATGGGGGTGGTGACGTAAAACCGGGCCACGGGCATGGAGGGTACCGGCTGACGGGCGTTTGGCCCGACGGGATTAACCGGGGCGCGCCCCGCGCCCGCCCCCGCCCCGGCCCTCGCCGTCGAGTCCCACCGCCAGCTGGTAGACGGAACGCTTGGGCAGGTGCAGATCCGCGGCCACGGCCGCCACGGCCTGGCGGCGATCGGCGCCGGCGTCCAGGCGGGCGCGCAGGGCATCCACCACGTCGGCATCGGTGGCCGGCGCGGCCGTAGAAATGTCGGCGCCGGCCACCACCAGCACCCATTCGCCCCGCGGCTCGCCCGCCTCCGCCCACGCCCGGGCCTCCCCCAACGTCCCCCGCCACAGCTCCTCGTGCACCTTGGTGAGCTCGCGCCCCGCGGCAACCTGCCGGTCCGGGCCGCACACCGCGCTCAGATCGGCGAGGGTGCGAACCACCCGGTGGGGGGCCTCGTAGATCACCGACGTGCAATCCCGGGCCGCCACCCTGGCCAAGCGGGTGTCGCGTTCACGCCCTCGCCGCGGCAGGAACCCTTCGAAGCAGAACCGCGCGGCCGGCAGCCCCGACGCCACCAGGGCGGTCACCAGCGCGGACGGACCGGGCACCACCTCGACCGGGATGTCCTCGGCGGCGGCCAGGCGCACCACCCGCTCGCCCGGATCGGAGATGCCTGGCATGCCGGCGTCGGTGACCACCGCCACAATGGCGCCACCAGCGGCCAGCTCCACGGCATAGGCGGCAGACGCCGCCTCGTTGTGCTGATGCATGACCACCAGACGCGGGGCCGGCACGCCCGAGGCGCTGAGCAGCTTGCGGGTGCGCCGGGTGTCCTCGCAGCAGATGACGTCGGCGGCCGCCAGGGCCGCGGCGGCGCGGGGCGAGAGGTCGCCGAGGTTCCCGATCGGCGTGCCCACCAGCACCACCCGGCCGCCGGTCACCCCCGGACCTCGAGGCGGTCGCCGACCTGGAGATGCCACCGCTCGAAGGTCCCCGCCGACGCCACCACCAGTCCGCCCGGCCCGAGATGGGGCGGCCCGACCCGCCGGCGGCCGACGACGCGGATCCGCCGGACCTGCAACACCGACCCCCCGTTGTCCAGCTCGGCTGGCCCGCACCAGGCGACGTCCAAGGGGCCGGCGCCGGCGGGGGTCAAGGTGTGCACGACCGCCGGGCCTCGCAACACCACGGCGCCCTGCAACGACGCCTGCCAGCCCCGCCGCCGCTCTTCTACCGCGGCGAGCACATCGCCGTCACGGAGCAGCCAGGACACGACGGTCAGACGTTGAAGCGGATCTCGAGGACATCACCGTCGACGACCTCATAGTCCTTCCCCTCGACCCGCAGCTTGCCCGCTTCCTTGGCGGCCTGCCACGAGCCCAGGCGCAGCAGCTCGTCCCAGCGAATCACCTCGGCCCGGATGAACCCCCGCTGCAGATCGGAGTGGATGACGCCGGCGCATTCCGGGGCCTTGGCCCCGGCCCGAAACGTCCACGCCCGGCTCTCCTTGTCCCCCGTCGTCAGGAAGGTGCGCCGGCCGAGGAGGTGATAGGCGGCGCGCCCCACCCGGGGCAGCGCCCCCTCGCCGAGACCCAGGCCTTCGAGCAGCTCGGTGCGCGACTCCGGATCCAGTTGGGCCGCCTCCGCCTCCAGCTTCACGCTCACCCCGAGCACGTCGCCGCGGCCGCCAAGCTCGTCCGCCACCGGCTTGACGATGGCGTCGGTCCCTTCGACCTGATCCTCACCGAGGTTGACGACTGCCAGCACCGGTTTGTTGGTCAGCAGGAACATCGGCCGCAACTGGGCCCGTTCGTCCTCTGTCAACGCCGACCGGTAGATGGGCGTACCCCCTTCCAGCTCGGCTTGAGCCCGTTCGAGGGCGGCCACCTCCGCGCCCAAGGCTTTGTCGAACTTGGCTGCCTTGCGGCGCTTGTCGATCTGACTGCCCACCGTGGCCGCGTCGGACAACACCAACTCGAGCTCCAGCACACCGAGGTCCGACACCGGATCGCTGTCCCCGAGCACGTTGTCGTCGGCGAAGGCCCGCAGCACCAGGCACAAGGCGTCGGCCTCCCTGATGCCGGCCAGGAAGCGGTTGCCGAGGCCCTCTCCGCTCGACGAGCCGGCCACCAGGCCGGCGATGTCGACGAACTCCACGGTGGCATGGACCACCTTGCGGCTGGCGCTCATCAATGCCAGCTGGTCCAGGCGGTGGTCGGGCACCTGCGCCACTCCGACGGTGGTCTCCGTGGTGGAGAAAGGGTGAGCGGCCACCTGGGCCGACCCGCCGGTGAGCGCGTTGAACAAGCTCGACTTGCCGGAGTTGGGGAGGCCCACGATGCCGAGTCGTTCCATCGGTAGGGCAGGCTACCGGGGGCTGCCTGGCCCCGGGGCCCGGGGTCACCTAGCGTGCCCGCCATGTCGAAGCGCACCCACAAGGCCCGCAGCCGCGCCAAGCGGAAGAAGGCCAACCACGGCCGCAAGCCGAACCGCGGGCGCTAGCTCAGCCCAGCAGGCCGGCCGCCCGGGCCAGGTCGGCCAGCGACTGCAGGGGCCGGGCGCCGAGATGGCCGACGACCTCGGCGGCCGCCAACGCCCCGAGGCCGGCGCACTGGGCCGGCTCCCGGTCTTGAACAACCCCGTACAGGAAGCCGCCGGCGTAGCTGTCGCCGGCGCCGGTCGTGTCGACCAATCGGGCCACCTCCACCGCCGGCACGGAAACCACCTCGCCGCCGGTCGTCACCACTGACCCGAGGGCGCCGCGCGTCACCGCCACCGTGGGAATGCGCCCGCCCAAGACGACCGCGGCCGCAGTGGCGTCCTCGATGCCCGCCATCCCGCACGCCTCCTGCTCGTTGGCGAAGAGGAGGTCCACCCGGTCGAGCAGCCCGTCCAGTTGGGCGCGGTGCAACTCCACCCAGAACGGGTCCGACAGCGAAAGGGCGACCACCGTGCCGGCGTCCCGGGCCACCACCACCGCCCGCTCCACCGCCGCGTCGGTCGGCTGGCCGCCGTAGAGATACCCCTCCAGGTACAGCACCCGGGCCGCGGCTATGGCCGCCTCGTCGAGGTCGGCCGGCAACAGGTGGGCGCCGATCCCGAGGCTGGTGCACATGGTCTTCTCGGCGTCTGGAGTGACCATGATGAGGCAACGCCCAGTGCCAGGGCCCTCACGGTCCGCGGCGACGGTGTACCGGACGCCGGCCGCCCGGATCTCGTGGGTGAAAACATGACCGAGGGCGTCGTCACGTACCTTTCCGATGAAGGCAACCGAGGCGCCGAAGGAGGCCAGGCAGGCGGCGGTGTTGGCCGCCGAACCGCCGGACACCTCCGTGACGGGGCCGAGAGATGCGTAGATCTTCTCGGCC
>DASXZS010000235.1:0-2628 GCA_036501785.1 Acidimicrobiales bacterium
GATGACGCCGGCCCGCGGCGGCCCGTGGCCCCAGGCCGGCGGGCGCCGGTCGGCGTGGCCACCCGCACGGTCAACCGCGGCGGGACTGCCGCCAGCCCGGCCCCCCCAGCCTCGGGCGCCGTCACCAAGCGGGCCGCGGCATCTCGGCGGGCCAGCCCGGTGCCGACGACCAAGTCCCCCGCCTCTCCGGCGCCGGCCCGCCGGGCCCGCAGCGCCGTCACGCCGGCGGATGAGCCACCCGTCCGGCGCGCCCGGCCCCGACCCAAGCCGTCCGAACCATGACCACCGCGGGAGGCCGCCAGATCGGCCCCGAGAGCTCCCCCGGCCGCCTGGGTCTGGTCGGGACCAGCGGGGAAGACAGCCCGGTCGAGGATGCCCCCGGTGACCGACCCGGTATCGACCGGCCCCGGGTGGAGCGCGCCGTGCGCGAAATCCTGCTGGCCATCGGGGAGGATCCCGACCGGGACGGGCTGGTCGCCACCCCGCACCGGGTGGCCAAGATGTACGAGGAGATCTTTTCCGGCCTCGGCGAGGACCCCGGACAGCATCTGTCGGTCGTCTTCGAGGCGGACCACGACGAGATGGTCATGGTCAAGGACATCCCCATGTACAGCGTGTGTGAGCACCATCTGCTCCCGTGGTTCGGGCACGCCCACGTGGCCTACATCCCCAACGAGGACGGTCGCATCACCGGGTTGTCGAAGCTGGCCCGGCTCGTCGACGGGTTCTCGCGCCGGCCCCAGGTCCAGGAGCGCCTCACCACCCAGGTGGCGGACTGCATCGAAGCGGTGCTCGCCCCGCGTGGCGTGCTGGTGGTGGTGGAGGCCGAGCACCTGTGTATGTCCATGCGGGGGACGCGCAAACCCGGGGCGACGACGGTCACCTCCGCCGTCCGCGGCCTCATGCGGGACAGCGCGGCGGCGCGCAACGAGGCCATGAGTTTCATCCACGGCCGCTGAGTCCCCCTCGCCCGGCCGCCCCAACTGGTCGCGACCCGGTCAGAAAACCCAGTCGTTGGCCACGATCGGGTGCCGGCCGCACCTGTAGCCTACGGCCGTGACCCGTGTGATGGGCGTGCTCAACGTGACGCCCGACTCGTTTTCGGACGGCGGCCAGTGGCTCGACCCCGCCGCGGCGATCGCCCACGGCCGGCAGATGATCGCCGAAGGGGCGTCCATCGTGGACGTCGGTGGCGAGTCCACCCGACCCGGCGCCCACCCGGTGCCCGAGGCCGAGGAATTGCGCCGGGTGCTCCCCGTGGTCGAAGCCCTCGCCGAAGCGGTGCCGGTCTCGATCGACACCCGCAAGCCAGCGGTGGCGCGGGCCGCGGTCGCCGCCGGCGCCACCATCATCAACGACGTGTCCGCCACCCTCTGGCCGGTCGCCGCCGAAACTGGCGCCGGGTGGGTGGCCATGCACCTCCCGGCCGACCCTTCCGTCATGCAGCAGCACGCCCACTACGACGACGTGGTGGCCGAGGTGCGCGACCACCTCGTCGGGCGGGCCCAGACCGCCCGGGCCGCTGGCGTCTCGGAGCTGTGGATCGATCCCGGCATCGGGTTCGGAAAGACCGCCCGGCACAACCTGCTCCTACTTCGCCACCTCGATGCTCTGGTCGCCACCGGGTATACGGTCCTGGTGGGGACCAGCCGCAAGTCGTTCCTGGGGGTCCTGACCCCCCGGCCGGACGGGAGCCCGGCGCCCCCCGACGATCGTCTGGAAGCCACCGTGGCCACCACCACCTGGGCCATGGTGCAGGGCGTCGACGTTGTCCGGGTCCACGACGTCACGCCGGCGGTGCAGGCGGCCTACCTCTGTAACCCGCCAGCCCTGGCCGTGTCCCCCGGAGGCATGCGCCCGTGAAGAGCAAATGGGCCCGGGGCATCACCCCCCGCTTCTTCTCCTGGATCATCAAGGGTCACCTGGCGGTCAGCGAACGCCCCGGCGGGTACGCCCGCAACCACCGGAAGGTGCGCCGGCACGAAGAGATCCTGTGGCTGCGCGGCGAGGGCTTCACCCGGGTGGTCTCCCTACTCCCTTCCCCGCACAACCTGCACGCCTACGACGAGCTGGGCGTGACCTGGAGCCACATTCCGTTCGGGCCCCACGACGACCCGGCGGTGGTGCTCGCCGACCTTTACGCCCGGCTCAAGGAGTGGCTGGCTGAGGGGGAGGTCATCCTCGTCCACCAGGAGGAGCTCGGCGACCGGCTCATGGGCGTGGTGTCCGGCTACCTGCGGTGGTCGGGGATGGTGCCCAGCGGACCGCAGGCCATCGCGGTGGTGGAGAAGATCCTGGGCCGGCAGATGGGACCGGCCGGGCGGGAGCTGGTGGCCCTGGCGCCCGGCCTCACCGGCCACGCCGCCGAGCGGCTCGGCAGCTAGGCCACCGCCGGCGCTCAGGCCCATGGACGACCCTCTCGACCGCATCCTGCTCCGGGGCCTCCACCTCGTCGGCACCCATGGGGTGCTCCCCGAGGAGCGCGAGCGAGCCCAGCCCTTCGAAGTTGACCTCGACCTCGCCGTCGACACCCGCGCGGCCGGGCGGTCCGACGCCTTGGCCGACACCGTCGACTACGGCGCCGTCGCCGAGGCCGCGGCCGCGGTGATCACCGGGCCGCACGCTGAT
>DASXZS010000236.1:0-1881 GCA_036501785.1 Acidimicrobiales bacterium
CCGCCGCCGGCCAGGGCGACCACGACCAGGTCCAAGAAGCTGGACAGGGCGTGGCGGAAGGCTCGGCGCCGGCGGCTGGCCTCGGAGCGGATACCGAGGTCGGGCAGCACGAACCCGGCGGCCATGAAGACCAGCGACGCCCACACCGGCACCAGGAGCGGTAGGTGGGCGCCGCCGAGGGCCAACAGCACGGCAACGGCCGGCACGAAGAGCAGACCGACCAGGGCCAAGGTGACCTGCTCGGCCAGGTGCCGTTGCGGGCTGCGGCCCAACATGGCGAGGTCACGGCGGACCGAGGCGGGCAGCAACCAGCCGGCCCCGGCCCGGGTGAGGGCGTCAGCGGCGGGCCGACCCAGGCGGGCGGCGAAGCCGCCTTCGACCTCGGGTGTGAGCACGGGGGCGGGTTCGGGCAGCCGGCGCAGCTGGGCCAGGGCATGCGCCAGGGACGGCCGGGGCGGATAGAGACCGCGGACGATCAGCCACAGCCCGGCCCCGACGCCGGCTCCGCAGGCCAGGGCCCCGATCACGTCGCTATCTCCGACAAACGCTCCGGATTGGCGGACTTGTCTGCGTTGAGGATCCGGTCCACGGTGGCAGGTCGGGTCATGCGGGCCAGCCACACGAACGCCATGGCGAAGACCCCGCCGACAAGCAGCAGGAACAGTTGGCCGGTGGCGCTGTCGTAGGGGGCGAGGTAGCCGCGGTTGAACAGGGCCAGACCGGCCACCAAGGCGCTCGTGGCGCCGACGATAACTTTGACCGAGGTGCGGGTGCGGGCGCGGCCGGCCTCGACCCGCAGCCGCATGGTGGCCTGGTCCCGGGCCGCGGCGGCTAGGGAGCCGAGCAGCTCCCCGAGACGCTGGGCCTGGTGTTCGGCGGCCAACACCAAAGCGGCGACGACCAGATCGCAGGTCGGGTCGGCCACGTCGTCGGCGAAGGCCCGCAGGGCGGGGGCGAGCCGCTCGCCGTCCAAGCGGACGGCCAAAGTGACAACCTCGGCCCGGATCGGCAGGGGGGCGAGCGGGGCAGTGGCGATGATGGCCTGCTCCAGGCCGGCGGACCCGGCCATGGTGTCGCGGAGCATCTCCGCCCAGCCGGCCACCGCCTCGATACGCCCCACGGCCACCTGGTGGCGGCGTCCGCCGCTGAGCAGGCCCGGCGCGCCCCAACCGGCCAGGCCGGCCAGCACGGCCCCCACCGGCCAACGGGTGGCCGCGGCGACCACGACGGCGGCCCCGACGGCCAGGCCCAGGCGCAGGTTGGCCCGTTCCACCTTGGCCCGGCGGAGCTGGCGGGTCGGGCGGGGCAGATCGACGCCGCGCCAGCCGGCCACGATGAGCACCAGCCCGAGACCGAGCCCGGCCCCGCACAGCCCGGCCAACGACGTCACAGCTCCCACCACCCCTGGGGCCGGTCGAGCAGACCGGGGTCGAAACCGGCCGCCACGAGCTGGTCGAGGGTGTCATTGCGTATCGGGGCGCCGGGCACGGCGCGGCCGGCCGGTCCGGGACGGAAGATCTCATTCGAGGTGATCATCGGGCCCTCGGCGTCGATGACCTCGCGGACCGAGGCGACGTAGCGGCGATCGCCGTCTTGGGCGATGAAGACCACGAAGTGGACCGCGTTGGCCACCAGCAGGTTGGTGGCCTCCAACGGCAACCGTTCTGGGGCTTGGATGGCGTAGGTGGCCAGCTTGGAGAACGCGCCCCGCGAC
Source organism: Acidimicrobiales bacterium (assembly GCA_036501785.1). Taxonomy (GTDB): domain Bacteria; phylum Actinomycetota; class Acidimicrobiia; order Acidimicrobiales; family Palsa-688; genus PALSA-693. Next base: position 1,715 of record DASXZS010000236.1, read on the forward strand.
GACGACGCGTGCAAGGTCGCCATCGAGCCATCCGTCCCTTGCGACATAGCGTTCAGCAACGCCAGAACTTCCTCGCCCCGGGCCTCGCCGACGATCACCCGGTCCGGGCTCATGCGCAGCGCCCAGCGGACCAGCTCGGCCAGCGACACGCCGCCTTCGCCTTCGAG
>DASXZS010000237.1:0-3283 GCA_036501785.1 Acidimicrobiales bacterium
CTACCTGATGGCTCGGGTGGTCGCCCCCGCCGGGTCGGGAAAGTCCCGACTGCTCGCCCACGTGGCCACTAGCTATCAGGGCCCGGTCGCCTGGTGCGGACCCCCCGAACCGGTGCCCCGGACCGAGCAGGCCCTGGTGGACTGGTTGTGGGACGGCCTGGCCCCGCCGTTGGGATTGGTCAGATCCACCCCGGCCGAAGGGCTCCAGGGCCTGATCGACGCTCTGGCCGGTCCGGGCCCGGCCGTGATGGTGGTGGCCGACGATATGCACCTGCTCGAGGGCAGCGACGCCGAGTTGGCGTTGGCCGACCTCATCCAGCGACTGCCGGCTCGCATGCGGTTGGTCGTGGCCAGCCGGGTCAACCTGGCGCTCGACCTCTCCCGACTGCGGGTCTCCGGCCAGCTGGTGGAAATCGGACCCGACGACTTGCGGTTTCGGGCCTGGGAAGTCGAAGAGCTCTTCCGAGACGTCTATCGGGAGCCGTTGATCCCGGAAGAGGTCGCCACCCTCGCTCGGCGCACGGCCGGCTGGGCGGCCTACCTGCAGCTGTTCCATCTGGCGACCGCCCGCAAGCCGCAGGCCGAGCGTCGTCGGGTGCTCGCCAGCATGACCAACCGGTCCCGTTTGGTGCAGGAGTACCTGACCCGCCACGTGCTCGCCGGCTTGTCGACCGATCTCCAGGACTTCCTGATCCGCACCAGCGTGCTGCGCCGGCCCACCGTGCCGCTCTGCGACGAGCTGCTCGGATGGACCGACGGCAGCCGCGAGCTGCTGGCCGAGCTCGAACGACGGCAGCTCTTCACCGACCGCGTCGACGACGACAGCTACCGCTACCACACCGTGCTCCTGTCGTATCTGGAGGCCAGATTGGTGGACGCGGTCGGAGCCCCCGCGGCTCAGGAGGAGCACCGGCGAGCGGCCGGGCTGCTCGAGCGGGAGGGCTTGACCGAGGACGCCGCCGCCGCCTTCGCCAAGGCCGAGGACTGGGAAGGGGTGGCCCGGACCCTCGGCCACCCGGCCGGGTCAGCGGCCGGTCTGGGCGGGGCCTGGCTGGAAGCGCTGCCACCGACCGTGGTCGAAACGGACTCCCTGCTGCTGATGGCCCGGGCCCGCCGGGCCCTCGCAAGCGGGGCGCTGGCCGATGCGGTCGCCACCATGCGGGCGGCCGAGGAAGTGGCGGCCTCCACGGTCGTAGCCGACAATTGCCGGCTGGAGCGCGATCGGGTATCCGCCTGGATGAGCCCCCAGCGACCAGTGGGCGCGGACTGGCTGGCGATCGTGCGCGGTGCCACCCAGCGCCAGCCTCGAGCGGCGCAACGAACGGCCACCGCCCTGCCTGGCGCCACCGGCCGCTTCGCCGAAGGGGCGGCCGCCTTCCTGGCCGGCGACATGACGGCCGCCGCCCGCATTCTTCGTGGCGTGTCGACGCACCCCGACGCCGCGCCGGCCATGGCAACCGGCGCCCGACTGATGGCGTCCGTGGCCAGATCCCTGTGCGGTCGCCTTCCCGACCCCGACGATCTGGACCGGTTGCGGGACGAGGTGGAGGAGGCAGGCATCCCCTGGCTCGACCGGATGGCCCGGGTGGCGCTGGCGGCCGTTGATGCCGACTCGGGGGAGGTGCTGGACAATCTGAGTGATGCCTGCCAGCGGGAGGGCGATCGGTGGGGCGAAGGTCTCGTCGCGCTGATGGCCGGGACCACCTGTCTGTGGCGGGGGGAAGCGGCTATCGCCCACTTGGAGCGAGCCACCCGGATCTTCGACGAGCTGGGCGCCGGCGTCTTCGAGACGACGGCCTACGGCTACCTGGCCTTGTCGGCGCACGCCAGCGGCGACAAGGAGCTGGCCACTCGAGCCGCCCAGCAGGCGCGCACCCTGGCGTCCCTGCTGGAGGTTCCCGGGGCGGCCGGCCTGGCTGCCCTGGCTCTGAGCCGGGTGTTCGGTGATGATCGTGAGCTGGGGCGCGCCCGGGAGTTGCTCGAGCCCCTCGGTACCTGGGAGTGGCACGAGGCGGTGGGCAGGGTCCGGATCCCATCGTCGATCAGGGGCCCCAGCCTCGACGACAGCGCGCCCCGCCGCACCGGCGCACCCGCGCCGTCCGCCCCGGTCCAGTTGCGATGCTTCGGGGGCTTCGCCCTGGTGATCAGTGGCCGGCCCTTCGACGAGTCGGCCGCCAAACCGATGGAACGGGCCTTACTGCACCTGCTGGCGATGCGCGCAGGCGAGCAGGTGCACCGGGAGGCCCTGATCGAGGCCCTGTGGCCGGAGGCCGATCCCGACGCCGGCCTGCACCGGTTGCAGGTGGCGGTCTCGTCGCTGCGACGCTTGCTCGTCCCCGACCCCCAGGTACATCCCCGCCTTCTGGCGCGGGAGGGGGACTCCTACCGGCTCGTCCTGCCCGAGGACTCCGATGTCGACATTTGGGAGGTGGAGGCCCAGCTGCACCGGGCCAACGCCGCCAAAAATGCCGATGAAGCTCCAGCCGAAGAGGAGGCGCTCATCGCGGCGTTATCCGCCTACGGTGGGCCACTCCTGCCCGGGGACGGCCCGGCGGACTGGGTGGTCGGCCGGCGATCTACCTTCGAGGCTGCGGTCGTCGACGCCGCGGGCCGCCTGGCTACCCTGCGGCTGAAGAAGGGTGAGCATCAGGGCGCCGCCGAGATCGCCCGGGTCGGGTTGGCCGTCGATCGCTACCGAGACGAGCTGTGGAAGCTCCTCATCGAGGCCGCGGATCGCTCTGGCCACCACGCCGAAGCCGGCCAGGCTAGGCGGGCGTACGCCGCCGTGCTCGACGAACTGGGCGTCTGAGGGACGGCTCCCCTCAGGTGTGCCTCTCGGGGAGCGCCGCAGGCAATCCGATTGCACGAAGATACGGGTCTCGGTGCCCGTTGAGCACCCGTTGAATGCCTGTTGAGGCCCGTTAGGGATGATGCCCACGGGACATAGGAAAGGGGCACAACTCGATGAGTGGCCGAGTGAAGGTGTACGTGTACGCGACCGACCCGGTGTCGGCCACAGGGGTAGCGGGCGAGCTGCGCCAACGGTCCGAGGTGCTGGTCGTCGACGAGGGCGAGTTCGACTTCGCCCAGGTGGCGGTGGTCGTCGCGGATGAGGTCGACGCCACCACCATCCGCACCGTGCGGGCCATCCAGCGCGACGGCTGTCACCGGGTGGTGATGGTCGTCACCCGCTTGGACGACGCCAGCCTCCTGGCTGCAGTGGAGGCCGGGGCGTGCGGCATCCTGCGCCGCTCCGAAGCGGTCGCGGACCGGATCGTGGAAT
>DASXZS010000238.1:0-17187 GCA_036501785.1 Acidimicrobiales bacterium
ATATGCCGGGTCATGGCGATACGGGCGGACTCGATCTGCCGGTTGGTCACATAGGAGTGCTCGAGGGCCTGGATGCCGTACTCACCGTGTAGGGCACCGTTCGATATTACCGGGGGGACCGTCCGGCCCTGCGGCATACCATGACCGGGTGAGCAGAGAGGCTTCGGGCAGCAGAGAGTCTTCGGGCAGCAGAGAGTCTTCGGGCAGCACAGAGTCTTCGGGCAACAGAGTGTTTTCGGGCATCAAGCCCACCGGCGACCCGCATCTCGGCAATCTTCTGGGTGCGGTGCGGTGGTGGGTGGAGGACCAGCGCCAAGGCGACTCCTTCTTCTGCGTGGTGGACCTCCACGCCCTGACCGAGCCGGGCGACCCGGCCGAGCTGCGGCGGGCCACCATGACCATGGCCACCCTCTTGCTCGCCGCGGGGTTGGACCCCGATGCGTCCACCATCTTCGTGCAGAGCCACGTGCCGGCCCACACCCAGCTGGCCTGGCTGCTGGAGTGCACCGCGGGGATGGGCGAGTTGCGGCGCATGACGCAGTTCAAGGACAAGTCGGCGCGGGAGGGTGAGGAGTCGGCCCGGGTCGGTCTGTTTACCTACCCGGTGCTGATGGCCGCGGACATCCTGCTGTACGACACCGACCGGGTGCCGGTCGGCGACGACCAGCGCCAACACTTGGAGCTGACCCGGGTGCTGGCCCAGCGTTTCAACACCCGCTACGGGCCGACCTTTACTGTGCCGGCGGCCGCGGTGCCGCCCGCCGGCCGGGGCGACCGGATCATGGACCTGCAGGACCCCACCAAGAAGATGTCCAAGTCGAGTGCCAGCCCGCAGGGGACGGTCGGTCTGTTCGACGACCCGGCGACCATCGAGCGCAAGGTCAAACGGGCCGTCACCGATACCGACACCGGGCCCGATGCGGTGCGCTACGACCCGGTCGCCAAGCCCGGGGTCGCCAACCTGCTCGAGCTGCTGGCGGCCGTGCAGGGACGCCGGCCCGAGGACGTGGCCGGCGCCTACACCCAGTACGGTCCGTTGAAGGCCGATGTGGCCGCCGCGGTGGTGTCGGTGGTCGAGCCCATCCAGGCGGCCTACCGGAAGTGGACGGACGACCCGGGCGCAGCGGCGGAGGTGTTGCAGGCCGGCGCCCAGCGCGCCGGCGCCGTGGCCCGGGTGACGCTGCGCCGGGCCTATGACGCGGTGGGGTTGGTGGCGCCGGCGTAAGGGGGGCCGGGTGTGGGGCCGGCGGGCTCGCCGGCGGGGGGGCCGGGGCTGGCGGCGCGGGCCTACGACCGTTTCGCGACAAGCGAGGAGGCGCCTCCTAGTCGTCGTCGGCAGCCTTCAGGGCGTGCGCCCATTCCGGTTCGACGGTCCAGCGGGAGGGCGGCAGGTGGTGCTCTCGCGCCCAGGTGGAAGTGACCGGGTGGCTCCCGGCCGCCTCCAGGAGCTGGGCGCCCAATACGTCATGGCGCACGTACTGGCCGGCCCGCCGGCGCCACCCGGTGTCCCTGTCGCCCCAGGCCGCCACCTGGGCCCGGCCGGCGGCGGCGGTTACCAGGGTGACGAACACCCGCCCAAAGGTGCCAAATCCGGATTCGACCTTGCCCGAGTCGTGCAGCAGGGCCGCGGCCAGGACCTGGCGCGGGATGCCGGCGCCGTCGGCATTCCCGAGGCTGGCCGCGACTCGATGACTCACCCCGACGGCGTGGCGGCGGTCCGGCCCGGACAGGCGCGTCCAGATGTCCCGCTCGCCGGCGAGGAGCCAGCGCCGGGCCCACGCCTCCCCCGTCGGGTTGGGGCCGCCGGGCCAGAGCGAGCCGGCGAAACGGCTGGTCAGATGTCGAAACGAGCCAAAGCCCGCGAGCCCCTGCATCGCCATGACCCTAATAGGCGCGCCTGGCGCGGGTACCCACCACCGGATGTGGCCGAGAATAGGCCCATGATCGACGTGCCTGGTCCCCTGGTGAGCGCGGCGTGGCTGGCTGAGCACCTTCCAGACGTCCACGTGGCCGATGTCCGGTGGTACCTCGACGGCCGCTCCGGGCGCCTCGCCTACGAGGGCGGGCACATCCCCACCGCGGTCTGGGTGGACCTCGACCACGATCTGGCCGGGCCGCCGGCGCCGGCCGCAGGTCGCCACCCGCTGCCCGAACCCGACGCCTTCGCGGCCGCCCTCAGCCGCCTGGGTATTTCCTGGGACCGCCCGGTGGTGGCCTACGACGACGCGGCCGGCTCGATCGCGGCCCGGCTGTGGTGGATGCTCCGCGCGGTCGGACAGCCGGCGGCCGTGCTCGACGGCGGGATCGGGGCTTGGCTCGGACCCCTCGAGACCACAGCCGCGCCGGCGGGCGTAGCCGCGCCGGCCGGGCCCGCGCCGACAGTCGACCGGCCCACTCGACCATGGCCGGCCGCGTGGATCGCCTCGACGAGCGACGTCGACCGTCTCCGCCGCCAACCCGGGGCCCTGGTGCTTGATGCCCGCAGCCCCGCCCGTTACCAAGGGGTCGAGGAGCCCGTCGACGCTCGGCCTGGTCACATGCCCGGGGCAGTCAACCACCCGTGGACCGCCAACCTCGGCGCCGACGGGCGCATGCTGGCGCCGGCGCTACTGCGCGACCGGTTGGTGGTGGCTGGCGCCACCCCGGATACTCACGTGATCGCATCCTGTGGCTCGGGGGTCACCGCCTGCCACAACCTGCTGGCGCTGGAGGTGGCCGACCTTCCCGGCGGGATGTTGTACCCCGGCTCCTGGTCCGCGTGGGCGGCCCAGCCCGAGCTGCCCGCCGCCACCGGATCCGAGCCGGGCTGATCGAGGGCCGCGCCATCCGTAGCCCGGTCCGCTGTTCCTCGCCGTTTAGTCGGCAAGCAGCCGGGCCCACGCCCGCTGGGCGGGGCCGAAGACGTGGACCAGGAAGTTGCCGGGCTGGAGCAGCACCAACACCAGGAGGACCGGCATGGCGTACCGCTGGAAGGTGTACCACCCCGGCAGGGCGGAAGGAGGGAGCAGGCGAGCCACCAGGGCCGAACCGTCGAGAGGAGGAATCGGCAGGGCGTTGAAGACGGCCAGGGTGACGTTGATGAAGCCGAGAAGATACAGCACCCGATCGGTGAGATCCAAGGTGCCCACACCGAATGTGGACACTACGAAGTTGACCATCCGGGCGGTGCCACGGGGGCGGAGGAGCCGCAACGCCAATATGGAGATCCCGGCCAGCGCCAGGTTGGTGGCCGGTCCGGCCAGGCTCACGATCAGGCTCGAGTTACGGGGGTGCCGCATCTTGGCCGGGTTGATCGGGACGGGCTTGGCGTAGCCGAACGCCCCGAGACCGGCCAGGGCCAGGAGACCCGGCAGGACGAGCGTGCCCATGGGGTCCACGTGGCGGATCGGGTTGAGCGTGAGGCGCCCGGCCTTCTTGGCGGTGTCATCGCCGAAGGCCAAGGCGCACACCCCGTGGGCCAGTTCGTGCAGGATGATCGATGGCACCACCAGGGCGAACACGACCACGGTGGTGGAGCCGAAGGTGTGACGAACCGCGTACAGGGCCACCGCGATGAGACCGATCGCCACCAGGGCCTGGGGGTGGGCGTAGCGTCTCATGACCAGGGGACGGGCGGTCCGGCGGGTGACGGGCGGTCCGGCCGGTGACCAGAGGGCGCGACCGCGCTCAGCGCCGGTTGGCAGCTGCCGCGGCGCAGTCGATGCAGAGCCGGGCTTCCGGCTTGGCCTCCAGGCGCGCAGCGGCGATGGGCTGACCGCAGTTCTCACACACCCCGTACGAGTCCGTATCGAACTTTCCGAGGGCGTGCTCGACGTCGCGGAGCGCTTCGGCCAGCTTGTTGACCAGCGCCTCGTTTTCACCACGCTCCGCGGTCACCTGGCTGGAATCGGCGAAGTTCGGGTCATAGTCCAGGCCCTTGGCGCCGTGACCGAGCTCGGCCAGTTGGCCTCGCAGAGACTCGCGCTCCTCTTCGAGCGTGGCTCGCAGTCCCTGGATCGTCGCATCAGCAGCCATCGAATCGAGTGTAACCGGGTGGTCACCGCAAAGACGCCCACCCCTAACCTTGTCCGCCCTCAGCCTCGAGCGCGGCACGGGCGAGGGTGAGCCCGATGATGGACTTGGCGTCGAGGATCTGACCTGAGCGGATCAGGCCGCCAACCGCGGTGAGCGCCACCTCCTCGACCGTCATGTGCTGCTCCTCCGTCCCTTGCCGGTCGAGCGGCACCGCAGACAGCTCTCGGGCCAGGTACACCCACGACAGCTCGTCGGTGAACCCGGGCGAGTTGTAGAAGCGGGCCAGCAGATCGAGGCGGCCGGCCTTTTGCCCGATCTCCTCGGCGAGCTCGCGCGCCGCAGTGACGTCGGTCGGCTCGTCGGGCACGTCGCGCTTGCCGGCGGGGACCTCCAGCAGTTCGGCGTCCACCGCCGGGCGGAACTGGCGGACCATGATCACGGTCCCGTTTGCCGTCAGGGGCACCACCACCACCGCCCCGGGGTGACGCACGATGCTGCGCTCGAAGCGTTGGCCGTCCGGGCCCTCGAACTGACCCGACACCACCTGCAAGTGCGCGGCGCGCAGGACCTCGGTCTCGCCGAGCTTACGGAACGACGGCAAGACTGTCGAGGTCGAGCAACCGCGGGGCCCGGCCCTCGGCGCGCTCCAGTGCCGCGGCCACCAGCGCCGCGAAGAGGGGGTGCGGATGATCGGGCCGGCTCTTGAACTCCGGGTGGGCCTGGGTGCCGACCCAGAAGGCATGCCCGGGAAGCTCGATGAACTCGACGAGCCGATCATCGAGGGAGCAGCCCGAGGACATCAGGCCGGCTTCCTCCAGCCGGAACCGGTAGCGGGGGTTCACCTCGAAGCGGTGGCGGTGGCGCTCGTAGACCAGCTCCTTGCCGTAGGCCGCCTCGACCACCGACCCGGGAACCAGCTTGGCCGGGTACATTCCGAGCCGCATGGTGCCGCCCTTTTCGACGACTTCCCGTTGTTCATCCATCAAATCGATGACGGGATGCGGGGAGGCCGCGTCGAACTCCCCGGAGTTGGCGCCGGCCAGCCCCACGACGTTGCGGGCGTAGTCGATCACCATCACGTGCAATCCGAGGCACAGGCCGAGGCACGGCACGTCGTTGTCCCGGGCGTAGGTGGCCGCCGCGATCATGCCTTCGATGCCGCGTTCGCCGAAGCCGCCCGGGATGACGATCCCGTCGAGATCCCTGAGCCGCCCATCGGCGAGTAAGCCCTCGACCTCTTCGGCCTGGATCCACTCCAGGTCGATCCTGGCGCCATGGGCGTAGCCACCGTGGCGGAGCGCCTCGACCACCGAGAGGTAGGCGTCGGGCAGGTTGACGTACTTGCCGATCAGGCCGATACGAACCGGGCGGGTGGCGGCCTCGACGCGAGCCACCAGGGCCTCCCACACCGAGAGATCCAGGACGTGACCGGGCGAGGCGTCCCCGGCCGGCTCGAAGCCCAGCAACCGGCACACGTAGGCGTCCAGACCCTCCTCGTGCAAGGCCAGCGGGATCTCATACAGGTTCGGGGCATCCATGCAGGACACCACCGCCTCCATCGGGACGTCGCTCAACAAGGAGATCTTGCGCTTGAGTGCGGAGGAGATGCTCCGGTCACTGCGACAGATGATCACGTCGGGCTGGATGCCCCGGCTGCGCAGCTCGGTCACCGAGTGCTGGGTCGGCTTGGTCTTCTGTTCGCCGGACGTTCCCAGGTACGGCACCAGGGTGACATGCACGTAACAGACGTTGTCCCGGCCCACGTCCTTGCGGAACTGGCGAATGGCCTCGAGGAACGGGAGAATTTCGATGTCGCCGACGGTGCCGCCGATCTCGGTGATGACGACGTCGACCGAGTCGGTGGCCAGCCGCTTGATGCGGTCCTTGATCTCGTCGGTGATATGGGGGATGACCTGGACGGTCTTGCCGAGGAAGTCGCCGCGGCGCTCCTTGGCGATCACGGCCTGGTAGATCGAGCCGGTCGTGGCGTTGGATTCGCGATGGAGGTTCTCGTCGATGAACCGCTCGTAGTGCCCGAGGTCCAGGTCCGTCTCCCCTCCGTCGTCGGTCACGAAGACCTCGCCATGTTCGAACGGGTTCATGGTGCCCGGGTCGACATTGATGTAGGGGTCCAGCTTCTGCATGGTCACCCGCAGGCCCCGGCTCTTGAGCAGCCGCCCCAGGGACGACGCGGTCAGCCCTTTGCCCAACGAACTCGTCACTCCACCAGTGACGAAGATGTGCTTCGCCAAGACGCTCCTCCACTCGAGTCGATCAATACGGCTCTCGGTGGACCCACCGGTCGGCCACCCCACCCTATCGTGCCCTGGAGACCCGACCGTGGATGGATGCGGACCGGACCGCCGGCCCGGGCCTCGGGCTGACCACCCGGGCTCGTCCTACCGGTCGTACCAGTTACCGGCTCCTCGACGGGCGCCGGGACCGCTGGGCCAGCAGTTCCTCGGCGTGACGGCGAGCCGTGGGGCTGTCCGGTCGTCCCGACAGCAGGCGCGACAGCTCCACCACCCGCTCGGATCCGTCCACCTCCTCGACGTAGGCCCGGGTTCGCTCCCCGACGGTGTGCTTGCGCACCACCAGGTGGCGGTCACCGAATGCCGCCACCTGCGGCAGGTGGGTCACCACCAGCACTTGATGCCGGCGGCCGAGGGCGGCCAGCGCCTGGCCCACCGCCACCGCGGCCTCACCGCCGATCCCGGCGTCGACCTCATCAAAAACCAAGGTGGGCGGATCCTCGCGCTCGCCGCCGGCCGTGGGGTCGCTCAACGACACGCCGCGCTCCGTGAGCACCAGGCGCACCGCCAGCATGGCCCGGGCCAGCTCGCCTCCCGACGCCACCTTGGCGAGGGGCAGCAACGGCTCGCCTGGGTTGGCGCCGAGCAGCCAGGTGACCGTCTCGCCAGATCCGCCCGGGGAAACATCGATGGCGAAGCGGGCCCGCGGCATGGCCAGATCCTGCAGCGTGGCCTCCACCTCGGCGGCCAGAGCGGGGGCTGCCGCCTGGCGAGCCGCTGCCACCCGATCCTCGGCCTGGCGCAACGCCGCCTCGGCCGCGCGCAGGTCCTCGTCGATGGTCGCAGCCAGCCGGTCGTGGTCCTCGAGGGTGGCGATCTGGGCCCGAACCTGATCGCGGAAGGCGATGACATCGGCGAGACCGGCGCCGTACTTGCGGCGCAGGTCGGTCAGCACCCGCCGGCGGGCGCCGACCTCGGTCAGCCGCTCGGGGTTGTCCTCGAACGCCTCCGCGGCGGCGCGGGCGTCCATGGCCACATCGGCGAGCTCCGCCTGCAGGGCCCGCAGCCGGTCATGGAGGGCCGCCAAGGGGGCCGGGCCGGCGACGGCGGCGACCAGCGTTCCGACCCGGTCGACGATGCCGTCATCGGTGGCGAGTGCTTCGCTGACCGACGCGGCGGCGGTACGCAGCCCTGAGGCGTCGGACAGCCACCGCTCCTCTTCCTGGAGCTCGTCGTCCTCGGTCGGCGACGTGACCTCGGCGGCATCCAGTTCGGCGACCTGGTAGCGGAGCAGATCGAGCTCCCGGGCCCGGGTGCGGGCGTCTCCGCCCAGCCGGGATCGGGCGGCTTCGAGTTCCCGCGCCTTCCGCCTGGCGAGGGCGACCTCCTCGGTACGGATGCCGCCGCCGGCGTCGAGGGCGGCCCGCTGGGTGGCTGGCTGGAGCAGCGATTGATGGGCATGCTGCCCGTGGATGTCCACCAGGCGACCCCCGATGTCGGTGAGCTGCTGGGCGCTGGCCAGCCGATCGTCGAGGTAGGCGCGGCCGCGCCCTTCGGCGGGGATGACTCGGGACAGCACCACCTCGTGGGCGCCGGCACCGACGAACCGTCCCTGCACCTCGGCTGCCTGGGCCCCGGGCCGGACCAGGGTGGGATCGGCCCGTCCGCCGAGCAGTAGGGCGATGGCGTCGACGATCAGCGTCTTGCCGGCCCCGGTCTCCCCGGTCAGCACGGTCATCCCGGGGCCCAGCACTACGGAGAGGTCCTCGATCACCCCCAGTTGGGTCACTCGCAACTCCGCCAGCATCGGCCGCCCCTCAGCGATCCGCCAGGTTGAACTTGCGCTTGAGGATTTCGTGAAAATCGCGGGCCCCGAAGGTCACGAGCAGGGCGTCACGGTCACCCTTGCGGCAGTGCAGCGTTTGACCCGGGTGCAAGGTTGCGGCCAGCCACCCGTCCACGACCATGTCGGCGGGTTGGCCGGCGATCGGCGACAAGGAGATTCGTTCGTCGGCATCGAGCACCAGCGAGCGGTCGAACAGCATGTGGGGTGCGACCGGCGTGAGGATCGACACCCGGGCCCGCGGCGACACGATCGGACCCCGAGCCGACAGGTTGTACGCGGTCGAGCCCGTGGGGGTGGCCACGATCAGCGAGTCGGCGGCGAAGGACAGGAAGGGCTCTCCGTTGACGGCCACCTCGGTGCGTACCGTATGCCCGCCTGCCGGGCGCTGCAGGACGAGATCGTTGAGGGCGCTGCGATGCAGGACCGTGTGCGCCCCGTCGCCGCCGTCATTGGTGACGGAGACGTCGAGGGTCATGCGCGACTCGACCTGGTAGTCGCCGTCCAAGAACCGGCGCAGGGCGTCCCGCAAGGACTCCGGTTCGACGGCCGTCAGGTATCCAAGATGGCCGAGGTTGACGCCCAGCACCGGTACACCGTCGGGGCTGACGAGATCGACCGTGCGCAGCATGGTGCCGTCCCCCCCGAGGCTGACCGCCAGGTCGAATGGCTTCCGGTCGGATCCGTCGCGCCCGACCCCGGTGGATGAGGCGGCGTCCAGGAACTCGGCCACGTGGCCCTGGTCCCGCAGCCACTGGGCGGTCTGTTGGGCCAGGTTGACCGCCCCTTCACGCTGGCTGTGGGCGATGAATCCGATGGCGGCCACCCTCAGCCCTCCGGATCCGGCGTGGCGCCAGAACCCTTGAGCGAGTCTCGGAACGGGCCCGGGCCGGCGGCGGCCGCCGCCGCTTGGGCCACGGCGCCATCGATGGCCCGCTCGGAGTTGGGCCCGGCCGGCCCGGGCGACGCGGTTCGGAGATGAGCGAGGAACTCGACGTTGCCGTCGGCACCCTGCAACGGCGAAACCATGACGCCCATCATGGTCGCTCCGGCCTCTTCGAGCGCGACAATGACCTCCCGCAGCGCCGTCCGCCAGATTTCTGGGTCGCGGATCACGCCCCGACCACGTGACACCGCACTGCGGCCGGCTTCGAACTGAGGTTTCACCAGGACGACTAGATCGCCGCCGGCACCGGTCCAGCCGACGAGCTGTCTCGCCACGGTTCGCAAGGAGATAAACGACAGGTCGGCCACCACCACGTCGAACACCTCCCCGCCCAGCGCCTCGAGGGTGGCGGTCCGGATGTTGGTCCGTTCCCGCACCACCACCCGGTCGTCGAGCCGGAGCCGCTCGTGCAACTGGCCTCGCCCGACGTCCACGGCGACCACCTGGGCCGCCCCTCGTTGCAGCAGGCAGTCAGTAAACCCGCCGGTCGAGGCGCCGGCATCGAGCCCTCGCCTCCCGGCCACATCAACGCCAAAGTGGTGCAGAGCGGCGTCGAGTTTCTCGCCGCCCCGCCCGACGAACCGGGGCGCCGGCCCGAGTACCGTGACCGCCTGCGCGGCGTCGACCAGCCGGGACGCCCGCTCCGCCACCGCGCCACCGACCAGGACTACCCCGGCGTCGATCAGGGCGCCAGCCTGGCTCCTACTGCCCGCCAGCCCCCGGCGGACCAGTTCGGCGTCGAGGCGCCGGCGCGGGCTCAGGCGCCGCCCGCCGCCTTCTTGGCGGTCGCTTTCTTGGCCGGCGCGGCTTTCTTGGCCGGCGCGGCGCGGCCAGTCACGCGCCGCACCATGGCCTCGAGGTCCTCGATACTCCCGATGCCGAGAAGGGACAGCTGGCCGGCGACCTCCCGTCGGACGGAAGCGAGCAGGTGCTCGCTGCCCTTACGGCTGCCCTCCATCAAGTCGTCGATGGCATCCTGCGCCTGTTTCTGGGTGGTGTCGCTCACCTTGGCCAGCTCCCGGAGGAACTCTTCGGCCCGGGCCCGAGCCACCTCGAGGAAGTCGGCGCCAGCCTCCTGATATTTCTTGAACCGCTCGTCGGGTGCCATGCCACATGGTAACGGGTTCTACCGTGTGCTTGCAGAAGTACGCACCACCGCCGGAGCGCCTCAGCCGCCCAGGCGGGCGGTCACCATTTCGGCCAGGTCGGCGGCCACGAAGGCCGGTTCGGGTGACACGGGCAGATCGGCCCGGCTGGTCACGCCGGTGAGCACCAGCCCGAACGGGGCCCCGATCAACTGAGCAAAACGACCGTCCGTGTCGGGCCGATCGCCCACCACCAGGCCCACCGACCCGTACCGATCCCGGAGCAGATCGGCGGCCGGCTGGTGGGGTTTGCCGGCGACTTCGGCTGTTGCACCCGAACCAACCTCGAGGTACGCCACCAGGGCCCCCGCCCCCGGCTCGATGCCGTGCGGGGTCGGGAAGGTGGCATCGGCGTTGGTGGCCACGAACCGGGCCCCGGCTCGGATGGCCGCCGCGGCCGCGGCGAGGGTGTCGAAGTCGAGCTGCAGGCTTCGCCCCACGACGACCGCGGCCGGATCGTCATGCGCCTCTACGATCACCACCCCGCGGGCTTCGAGGGCCTCGGTGACCCCTGGGCCCCCGACCACCGCGGCGCGGGTGCCGGACTCGAGCAGCGATGCCGCAGCTTCGGCGGAGGTCACCAGCTCCCCGGGATCGACTTCGATCCCGGCCCGACCGAGCATCCCGACGTAGTCGCCGAGCGTGGGGCCGGAGTTGTTGGTCACGAAAGCCACGGTCTCGCCGGCCTGGTGGAGGCGTCGCACCGCGTCGGCCGAGCCCGCGATGGCCGTGCCCGCGAGCCAGACGACCCCGTCGAGATCAAGCACCCAGAGCATCCCGGCAGTCTGCTACGCCGGTCGTCCTCGGCAACAATGAGGCCGTGCCCCTCTTCCAGCCCTTCCCCGGCCTGCGCTATTCGCGCTCGCATGTCGCCTCGCTCGACGACGTGGTGTGCCCACCGTACGACGTCATCTCGGAATCCGAGCGGGTCGCGCTCGAGGCCAGAAGTCCCTCCAACATCGTCCGGTTGGAGCTCCCCCACGACGACGACAGCGGGGGGGATCGCTACCAGCGGGCCGCGGCCCTCCTGGACGCCTGGCGCGACGGGGGCATCCTGCACCGGGACAATGAACCGGCGTTCTACGGGTACCGGATGCGCTTCAGCGACCCGGCCGGAGCCGAGCGCCAGACCATCGGCGTGATCGGCGCCCTCGGCCTCGAGCCGCCCGGTACCGGGATCCTGCCGCACGAAGAGACCACCCCCAAAGCCAAGACCGACCGCCTGGAACTGCTGCGGGCCACCCGGGCCAACCTGTCGCCGATCTGGGGCCTCTCGCCCGGATCGGGGCTGACCAGCCAGTGCGCCCCGCCGGCCCATCCCGCGGAGCACGTCACCGACCCGGATCGGGTCCGCCACGACCTGTGGCCGATCACCGACGCCGATCAGATGAAAGCGATCCAGGCCGCGGTCGAAGGCGCGCCCGTCCTCATCGCGGACGGGCACCATCGCTACGAGACCGCCCTCAACTACCGGGCGGAGGAGGTTCGCCGCGGCTCGAAGCGGTCCGACGACGACTTCGTGATGGCCCTGGTCGTGGAGTTGGCGCCGGACCAGCTCACCGTCCAAGCCATCCATCGCCTGATCGAGGATCTCCCCTCGGGCTTCGACCTGCCGGCGGCCTTGGAACCGTGGTTCGACATCACCCCGACCGCACCAGCCGATCGCACCATCACCACGCGCATGTCGGAAGCGGGCGCTCTCGCAGTGCTCACCCGGGCGGGAGCTTGGCTGGCCCGGCCCCGCCCATCGCTGATGGCCGCGGCCGTCCCTGATTTGGACAGCAGCCACCTCGATGTGGCCCTCGTCGGCCTGCCACGTCACCAGCTGGTCTACCAGCACGGCTGGGACCACGCCGCCGCGGCCGTCGCGACCGGTCAGGCGGATGCGGCCGTGCTACTCCGTCCGGCTACCGTGGAGCAGATCAGGGCGGTGAGCCACGGCGGCGTGCGCATGCCACCCAAGACCACGTTCTTCTGGCCCAAGCCTCGCACCGGACTGGTGGTGCGCGAGCTACTCAGCTAGCCGGGGCTCGGCGCGGGCGGTGGCGGTCAGGGCGCCCAACTGGGGTGGCACCCAAAAAATTTCCTGATCTTCTCAGGAAATTCTCAGCAGAACCCCAGGCCGGTGCTGAATACTAGGAGCATCAATCTTCGGCTTGGTACCTCCTCTGCCCAGCCGGATGCCGGGGCCGTCGTCGCCGAAGAGGCGGCGGCGGCCCTGCCGCATGAGGCGGGGCCCGTCAGCGAACCGCTCAGGCGTTGCGGGCCAACCGGACCCCGCTCATCGCCCAGCGGGCTCCGGCCGGGAAGAAGTTCCGGTAGGTGCGCCGGGCGTGTCCCGGCGGGGTGATGGCGGCGCTGCCCCGGAGGGCCTGCTGGCTCACCATGAATTTCCCGTTGTACTCACCCACCGCCCCGGCGGCGGGCTGGAAGCCCGGGTAAGGCAGGTAGGCGCTCGACGTCCACTGCCAGGCCGAGCCGTAGAGCTGGCGCAACCGGCCCGGGTCCGGGCGGGCCGCGTCGGGATGCAGAGCGACTGCCGGCGCGGTCGGGCCGGCCTCGCCCTCCGCCGCGGTCTCCCACTCCGCCTCCGTCGGCAGGCGGGCCCCGCGCCAATGGGCGTAGGCGTCGGCTTCGTAGTAGCTGACGTGGACGACGGGCAAGGCCAGGTCGGCGGGCCCGGGGCCGTACAGGGTGTAGACATCCCAATGCGACCCCTGGCGCTGCCAGTACAGGGGCGCTTCCTGCCCGGTCGCCTGCAACGCTGCCCACCCGTCCGACAGCCACAGGTCGGGCCGCCGGTAGCCTCCGTCCGCCATGAACTCCAGCCACTCTCCGGCCGTGACCAACCGGTCCGCCAACTCGAAGGGCGCCACCCATTCGTGGTGGCGGGGCGACTCGTTGTCGAAGGCGAAGTCCGATCCGACGGGCCCGCCGACCTCCACCAGCCCGCCCTCGTAGCCGATCCAGCCGAGGGGACCGGGGTCCTCGCCGGCAGGCGGGCGGGTCAGGCGGTAGGCGGGGCCGAGCGGGTTGGTGCCGAGCACGTGCTTGATGTCCATGAGCAGCAGTTCCTGGTGCTGCTGTTCGTGGTGCAGACCCAACTCGATACGCGCCAACACCACTTCGGGCAGCGACCGGCCGAGAACGTCTTCCATGGCCTCGTCGATGGTGTCGCGGTAGGCGGTCACCTCGCCGACGCCGGGCCGGCTCAACAAGCCCCGCTCGGAGCGGGGATGGCGGGGCCCGACGCCTTCGTAGTAGGAGTTCCACAGGTACAGATAGCGCTCGTCGACCGGCTGGTAGCCCGGCCGGTAGGGCATGAGCACGAACTGCTCGAAGAACCAGGTGACGTGGGCCCGGTGCCATTTGGTGGGGCTCACATCCGGCATGGACTGCACGGTCTGGTCCTCCGGCGACAGCGGGGCCGCCAGCGCTTCGGTGGCCGCCCGCACGGCCCGGTAGTCCTCGATCTCCGGCCGTGGTGGCACCGGCGCCCCGGCGGGTCGGACCCGGGGCGCCCGCGGGACCGCTCGCGGCGCGGTTGCGGACCGCTGCGCCAGGGTCACGGCGAAGTCCCCGCAGGAATCGGTCCACCAACCCATGGGCACGAAGCCGGCGGCCTCCAGCTCGGCCGTGATCCCCTCGCGCCGGAACTTGGCGCTGGTCTCGGTGCCGATCTCCTCGCCATCGGCCAGGTCGATCGACAGGCCCAGAGCGGCTACTCGCACCGACTGGGCGCCCCATGAACGCAGCCCCATGCTGATGTGCTCGGCGCGGCTGTCCCAGCGGGCCACGTAGTCGAAGCGGTCGAGATTGAAGTTGGCCTGCAGGGCACTGTTGACCACCGCCAGCACGTTCTTCTCGAACTCGGCCGTGACCCCGGCCGCGTCGTCGTAGGCGGCGACCAACCGGGCCGGATCCTTGACCAGGTCCACCCCGAGCAGAAGGCCTTCGCCCGGCCGCAACCGGGCTGCCAGGGTGGCCAGGAACTCCGAGCGCTCCTCCACCGTGAGATTACCGATGGTGCCGCCGAGGAAGGCCACCAGCCGCCCGTCGACATCGGGCAGCCGGTCGAGGTGGGCGCCGAAGTCGCCGACGACGCCCGAGACCTCGATCGACGGGTAGGCCTCGGCCAGGTTGGCGACGGCGTGGCGCAGCGTGGGTTCGGCCACGTCGAAGGCCACGAACCGGCGCAGGGTGCCGGCCTCGCTCAGAGCCTCGATCAGGGCGACCGTCTTGTCCGACGTTCCCGATCCCAACTCGATCAACGATCGGGCCCCGCAGCGCGCCGCGATCTCCGGGGCGTAGGCGGTCAGCACCTCCCGCTCCGCCCGCGTCGGGTAGTACTCGGGGAGCTCGGTGATCTGTTCGAACAGCTCGCAGCCCCTCGGGTCGTAGAGCCAGCGGGGCGGGATGCGCTTGGGGGTCGACCGCAGCCCGTCGCGCACGTCCCGGGCGAGAGCGACGGCCGCGTCGGCGTGGGTCAGGAACACCGTGACGACGGGGGAAGGAGTTGACGGCATTGGCAACCTCGGAGCAACCCTACCCAGCCGCACCGGTTATGACCGGAAATGTAAGGGTTCTGGCGCGACCGGCCCGTCTTTTTTTACCTGAAGTTCAGTTTTATCTGAACTTCAGTGTCAGGCCACCGTCCAGGTCGATCCCGAGGCCAGCAGCTCCGCCAGGTCCCCGGGGCCTTTCCGTTCCGCGGCGGCCACCAGTTGTTGGTTGACGAGGGCGCCGTAATCGGGCCGTTCGACGGCCCGGAACACCCCGATCGGTGTCGGCGTCGTCGGTCCGGTCGCCAGCCGGGACAGGGCGAAGGCCAGGCTGGGGTCGTCCCGGTGCTCGTCGTGGACGACCAGTCGATCCTCGCCCACGTCGGCGACGTCGACCACCCGGGCCGACCCGTCCTCCACCACCACGCCCCACTCCCCTTCGGGCCCGAAACGGATGGGTTCGCCGTGAGCGAGCGGGATGAGCATCTTGGGCCGGGCGTCCTTGGCGGTGACCAACTCGAAGGCTCCGTCGTTGAAGACGTTGCAGTTCTGGTACACCTCCACTAGCGAGGCGCCCTGGTGCTGGTAGGCCCGCCGGAAGGTCTCCATCATGTGCTTGCGGTCCATGTCGTGGGTGCGGGCCACGAAGCTGGCTTCGGCGCCGAGGGCCAACGACACCGGGTTGTACGGGTGGTCCAGCGACCCGAACGGCGTCGACTTGGTGACCTTCCCGGCCTCCGACGTGGGTGAGTACTGGCCCTTGGTCAGCCCGTAGATCTGGTTGTTGAACAGGATGATCGTCAGGTTGACGTTGCGGCGCAAGGCGTGCATCAGGTGGTTGCCGCCAATCGACAGAGCATCCCCGTCGCCGGTGATCACCCACACGTGCAGGTCGGGCCGGCTGACCGCGATGCCCGTCGCCAGCGCCGGCGCTCGGCCGTGAATGGAGTGGACCCCGTAGGTGTTCATGTAATACGGGAACCGGGAGCTGCAGCCGATTCCCGACACGAATACGGTGTCTTCCCGTTTGGCCCCGAGTTCGGGCATGAGCATCTGGACCGCCATCAGGACCGAATAGTCCCCGCAGCCGGGGCACCAGCGGACCTCCTGATCGCTGGTCCAGTCCTTCTTGGTGGTCACGGGGACGGCAACATCGGTCATGTTGAAAGACTCGCTTTCGTGGCGTTCTCGCGCTCGAGCAGGAGATCGTAGATGGCCTTCTCGATCTCCTCGGCTTGGAAGGGCTTGCCTTTCATCTTGTTGAGGCCCTGGGCGTCGACCAGAAACTCGGCCCGGACGAGTTTGACGAGTTGGCCCAGGTTCATCTCCGGAACCAGCACCTTCCGGTAGGCGTGCACCACTTCGCCGAGGTTGGCCGGGAAGGGATTGAGATGTCGCAGGTGGGCGTGGGCCACCGGGTGACCCTGGGACCGCACCCTGCGGATGGCGGCCTGGATGGCCCCGTAGGTGGAACCCCAGCCGAGCACCAGGAGCTCCGCCCCACCTGTGCCTCCCGGCATGACCGGATCGTCCACCTCGACGGGTGGGATGTCGGCTGCGATGCCGGCCACCTTGGCCACCCGCAGCTTCGTCATGAGCTCGTGGTTGACCGGGTCGTAGGACACGTCGCCGGACCCGTCCGCCTTCTCGAGACCGCCGATGCGATGGGTGAGCCCGGGCGTGCCGGGTATGGCCCACGGGCGGGCCAGGGTGGTGGCGTCGCGCAGGTAGGGCCAGAACTCCTCGCTGCCATCGGCGTTGGTGTGGTTGGGGACATTGGCGAACTCGACGCTGATGTCCGGCAAGGAAGCTACATCGGGGATACGCCACGGTTCGGCCCCGTTGGCCAGGTAGCCGTCTGAGAGGAGAAAGACCGGCGTCCGGTATTTGACGGCGATCCGAGCCGCTTCGATGGCGGCGTAGAAGCAGTCGCCCGGCGTCGACGGGGCCACGATCGGCACCGGGGCTTCACCGTGGCGACCGAACATGGCCTGCAACAGATCCGCCTGCTCGGTCTTCGTCGGCAGCCCGGTCGACGGGCCGCCCCGCTGGATGTCGATGATCAACAGCGGCAACTCCAGGCTGACGGCCAGGCCCACTGTCTCGGCTTTGAGGTCGACACCCGGGCCGCTGGTGGTGGTAATGCCCAAAGAGCCGGCGTAGGCCGCCCCGAGGGCGGCGCCGATCCCGGCGATCTCGTCCTCGGCCTGGACCGTCCGCACCCCGAAGTTCTTGTGCTTGGAGAGCTCGTGCAGGATGTCCGACGCCGGCGTGATCGGGTAGCTGCCGAGAAACAGCGGGAGCTGGGCCAGCTGCCCGGCCGCGATGAGCCCCCAGGCCAAGGCGGTGTTGCCCGAGATGTTGGTGTAGAAGCCGGGCTCGAGGGCAGCCGGCTTGACCTCGTAGGTGGAGGGGAACAGCTCGGCGGTCTCGCCGAAGTTCCAGCCGGCTTTGAACGCCAGGGTGTTGGCCTCGGCGACCATCG
>DASXZS010000239.1:0-3455 GCA_036501785.1 Acidimicrobiales bacterium
CGGGCCGATGGCCCGAATGTACGGGGTTTCCACAGGCTGGGGGCGGGTGCCATCTCGATCCGAGCAGCCACCGAGCTCGACCGTCTGTCTGGGCCGGAGTAATCCGGGCGCGTCCTGGCGCCCGATGGTCCGGGCTTTCCCCCTGGGCCAGCGGTCGGGCCGCTCGCCGGGCAGTGGTCCGGCCCGTTGCGGAACGAGCAGGGCCGGCGCCCCCGGAGGCTCGCGGGGGCGTTGGTAGGCTCAGGATCGGTCATGCCCGCTCAAGAGGAACACGGGGAACAGCCCCCGGAGAACCCCGACGACGAGGGGTCCGGGCCGACCTATGAGCCCGTCGGCGGCGGCCGGATATCGATCAAGTCACCGGCTGTCATCGTGTTGGCCATCGCCCTCGTGATCCTGATCGGCGGCATCACCGCATCGGCACTGGCCACCGGCGGCTCGACGACCCTGACGCTCACATCCGTGCGCCTGGCCGACGGGACCGTGGTCCACCTCGCGCCGGGGGCCGACGCCCTGAGGCCGATCGAGCAGGAAGGCAACCCCCCCTCGGACATCCTGGCCGCCCTGGCCGTGCCCAAGGGCACCACGACCACCGGTTCGCTCAACACCGACCAGAACACCACCCAGTACGACCGCACCGTCAACTTCACCTCGACCATGAGCGCCTACCAGGTCCAGGACTTCTACGCCGTCCTCTTCGGCCGGCTGGGCTGGAAGCTCCTGTCCAACGGCCCCGACTCCTACCAGGCCGGGAGTACCGCGATCCTGGCCAAGAAAGGGAGTAGCGACGGCTACTACTGGGAGGCGGGCGTGGTCGTGTCGCCCACCACCGGCGCGGGCGTGACCCCGTTCACCCTCCGGGTGTTCGAGGTGGCCGACCCGACCTGACCGAGGAGCCGGCCGAGGACGGGGAACGGGTGCCCGCCGGACGGGTCCGGTGCCAGGTCGACCGGCGTGGCGGCCCGGCGGAGGACGTAGGCCCACACGAACAGGTTCGCAGGGTAGAGGAGGTATCCCACCCGCGTGGCCGGGGCCAGGACGAGGGCGATCAACATGACCCATCCGGTGAGCAGCGAGATGTCGGCCGCGTTCTTGGGCGGTTTGGTCCTGAGGCGCCAGAGCAACAGGGCGGCGCCGATCACGATCACCGCCACCACGTACGGCTTGTGGATCCCGGGCACGGCGCTGACCAGCATGTGCCCGGGAAGCGGGCTGGCAGCCGGCGAGGCGACGCCGGCCAGCCCCAGGGGGAACCGGATGACGTTGTCCACGAAGGCAGACGGGTTGGACAGGGCAAAGGGCGCCACCACCGGCCCGGCGATGACCACGAAGCCGATGAGGTAGCGGCCCACGGCCCGGCGGCGATAGAGGTCCCGGGCCGCCCACAGGGCCAGGAAGGCCAGGGGCCAGGCGGTGAACTTCAACGACGAGGCAGCGCCCAGGGCCAGGCCGGCGAGCAGGGGTCTTCGGCGCTGGAGGGCGACCAGCCCCAGCAGCATCAAGGCGACCACCGGCATGTCGTCGCCCCCGGTGGCCAGGGGGAGGGCCGCAGTGGGCAAGACGGTCAGCACCTGGAGGGCACGGGCCCGGACGTCCCGACTGGCCCGGAGGCGGCTGAGGGCGAAGCCGCCGACCAGCACGGTGAAGACCAGGAACTGGAGGCGGGCGTCGGCCAGGCGGGCCTCCACCTTGCTCCCGCTCGAGAACCCGAAGAGCACCATCCCGGGCAGGTAGGGGTAGTACAGCTCGTAGACCGGCACCGCCTGTTCATGGATGAGGATGTGTCCGTTCCGGTCGATCACCCGATACGGGTCATGGCCGTTGACCGCGGCCACGCCCGCCCGCTCGACCACGATCACCTCGGGCTGCACGTGCTCGGCGGCGTGGCCCTCCGAGCGCCAGATGACCTCCATCGTGAGCGGGACGACCGTGGCGCCGGCAAAGACCAGGACGCAGGCACCGATGCGGGCGATGCGGTACCGCCGTGCGGTGGCCGCCGACTCGGCCGCTCGTCGGCCCCGGCCGGGGCCGCGGCGCCAGGCCATCAGGGCCATGAACGCCCCTCCGGCCAGGTAGGGGCCGAAGGCCATCAACCCCCACTGCCGGTAGAGGGCTATCCCGGCCCACGAGGCCGTGCACAGGGCGAAGATGCCCGATATCCCGTAGAGGGCGGCGTCGCGCCACTCCGGTGACCAGCGTCGGACTGGATCGAGCATCCGGCTGATGCCGGGAGTGATGGCCGTGGCCCGCCAGCGGTGACCCGGTGGCTCGATGGCCATGCGATCCGAGTCGGTCGGCACGGCCGATGGTACACCCAGGCTCTCGGCCGGCCTGGACACCGCTGGCTCCGATCCGCCCCCGACCAGGCCCTCCCCCCTCATCGGCCCCTCATCGGCCCCTCATCGGCCGCCCATGGGCCTCACATCGAACGCCCGTCGGGCGCTCATCGGCCTCATATCGAGTGCTCGCCGGCCGCTCATCGGC
Organism: Acidimicrobiales bacterium; assembly: GCA_036501785.1. Taxonomy (GTDB): domain Bacteria; phylum Actinomycetota; class Acidimicrobiia; order Acidimicrobiales; family Palsa-688; genus PALSA-693. Next base: position 2,485 of record DASXZS010000239.1, read on the forward strand.
CGTTCATCCGCTCTGACCAGTGCCGACCCGATCCTCAGGCGGCCCGAACCCAAGGATGTCGGCGTAGAAGGCGAGCTCGGCGGTGACCGCGGCACGCAGTGTCTCGGCCCGCCGGAAGCCGTGGGACTCGCCGGCGAATGTCTGGTAGCGACAGTCGACGCCGTGGGCCCGGAGGGCGGCGGCAAACCGCTCCGCCTGATCGGCGGGCACGACCGGGTCATCGAGCCCCTGGAGGAGCAGGACGGAGCCGGTGACCTGGTCGGCGTGGTGGATCGGCGAGCGCTCGCGATAGGTCGCCAAGGCCTCGGGCAACGATCCGACCAGGCTGTCGACGTACCTCGACTCGAAGTCGTGGGTCTCTACGGCCAGGGCCTCGAGGTCGGTGACGCCGTACCAGGCCGCGGCGCCGGCGAACCGATCGGAGCGGACGAGGGCGCCCAGCGCGGTGAGCCCCCCGGCGCTGGTGCCCCGGATGACCACCCGGTCGCCGTCCACCCGGCCCTCCTCGGCCAGGGACACTGCGGCGGCGACACAGTCGTCGATGTCGGCGACCCCCCACAGCCCGCGCAGCCGCTGCCGGTAAGCGCGCCCGTAGCCGGCACTCCCGCGGTAGTTGACGGCGAGCACGCCCAGACCGCGGCTGGTGAAGTACTGGACGAGCGGGTCGAAGCCGGGATCGGCCGCCGCCGTGGGACCGCCGTGGCACATGACCACCAGCGGGGGCGCCGAGCCGGGCGGGGCCTCGAACCCGGAGCTGGTGGGGGCGTAGAAGAGGCTGTGGACGGGGCCATCGGGGCTCGAGGCCACCACAGGCTCGGCAACGGCGATGTCACCGGGCGCCACCGAGAGCGTGGGAGCGGCACTGAGTAGTCGTGCGTGCTCCCAGGCCGGTATGGGCGCATCCCGGTTGACCCCGGGCCCCCCGTCGGGGACGGGGCGGGGGCTTGCGGCGGCCGGGCGCGGGCTGACGG
>DASXZS010000240.1:0-10929 GCA_036501785.1 Acidimicrobiales bacterium
TCTCGTCATGAGCTCGTCGTGGCTACCGGTGTCCTGCGCATCGAACGACAGCGTTTCGACGCGACTGGCACCCGCGGCTCGCACTGTCGCCGCCGCCACCTCGAGCGTCTCGGGGTGGCGGCCGGCGAGAAGCACGGTGGCGTGGCGGGGGCCGGCCAGCTGGGTCGCGATGGCGATGCCGATGTCGGAGCTGCCCCCGAGGACGAGGACGGACTGGACGGCGCCGAGGGCGTCTTTCATGGCTGGGCTCCACGGGTCGGTGGGTCGAGCAGGCTGGGGAGGCGGCGGGCCAGGTCCGAGCACAGCCGGCGGTCCGGATCCAGCCGGTCTCGCACGGCCCGCCAGCGGGGCAGGGCCGGGTACATGGCCTCCAGGAGGTCGGGCCGGAGCCGGGAGTCTTTGGCCAGGTACACGCGCCCTCCCGCGGCCACCACCATCTCGTCCAGCCGATCGAGCAGGGACACCAGCCCGGTCCCGGCGGCGGGCAGATCGAGAGCCAACGTCCAGCCCGGGCGGGGGAACGACAGCGGCGCCGGGTTGGCCGCGCCGAACCGCTTCAGGACGGCCAGGAAGGAGGCGCAGCGGGCGTCGCTCAAGGCCTCCAGCGAGCGGCGCAGGGTGTCCTCGGCGCCGTCGGGGAGCACCATCTGGTACTGCAGGAAGCCGCGCCGACCGTAGATGCGGTTCCAGCCGGCCACCAGGTCGAGGGGGTGAAAAAAGCTGGCAGCCGGCACCAGGTGGCCTTCGCGCTGTTTGGGCGACTTGCGGTACCACAGCTCGTTGAAGGCCGCCACGGTCCACCGGTTGAGGAGACCCGACGGGACCCACGGCGGCGCCTGGGCCCGATCGAACGGCTGGAAGCGCCGGGCCCGGGTGCGGTCCCGCTGGCCGGCGGGCAGGTCCTCGAGGCGGGCGTGGTCGCCGAACTCGAGCACCGACCGCCCCAGCGATCCGCCGCGGGCCAGGCAGTCGATCCAGGCCACGCTGTAGCGGTAGTCCCGATCGGCCTCGGTCATGCGGGCCATGGCGGTGTCGAGGTCGGGGGCCCGGGTCTCCTCGACGCGCATCAGTGCGGTCTCGATGGGCAGGAGGCGGATGGTGGCCTCGGAGATCAGGCCGGTGAGCCCCATGCCGCCGGCGGTGGCCCAGAACACGTCCGGCTCCAGGTCGGGACTCACCGTCAGGGTGCCGAGCGCCGGCGTTTCGAGCACCATCGATTCGACATGGGTGGTGAAAGTGCCGTCCCGGTGGTGGTTCTTGCCGTGCACGTCGGAGCCGATGGCGCCGCCGACGGTGACCTGCCGGGTGCCCGGGCTCACCATGGGCCACAGGCCGAGTGGGACCAGTGTCCGCATGAGCTGGTCCAGACTGACGCCGGCCTGGACCCGGGTCCGGGCCCCGGCCAGATCCACGTCGAGGATGCGGTCGAGGCCGGTGGTGACGACCACGTCGCCGCCCGCGTTCTGGGCGGCGTCGCCGTAGCTGCGGCCCAGGCCCCGGGCGATCACCCCGCGCGGTCCGGCTTGCTTGAGGGCCGCAGTCAGGTCGTCGGGGGTGGTGACACAGGCCACTTTCGCCGCGGTGGGGGCGGTGCGCCCCCAACCGCTGACCAGTCGAGCGGCGGCGGGGGCGGGCACGACGAATCAGCGTAGAGCGGCGGCGCGGGCCGGTTGGGCAACCTTCGTGGCCGGTTCGGCCACCATCGCCGCCCGGCGGCCGGCCGCCTCGGCCATGGCGGCCAGCACCACCGCGACCGTCGGCGCCTCCTCGGTGCCCCGGCGGGTGACGGCGAAGATGTTGCGGGCCGCGGCCCGGTTGGCCAGCGGGCGGATGGCGATGTCGGGGCGCGCCGGCGGGTGGGCCAGGGTCGGGATCAGCCCCACTCCGAGGCCGGCCGCCACCAGCTCGACGATGATGGCCCAGTCGTCGATGGCGTGGCGGACACGCGGCGAGAACCCCGCCGCCGCGCAGGCGGCCATGGTGACGAAATGGCAGGGGGAGCCCGGCAAGTTGCCGATCCAGGCGTCGTGGCGGAGGTCCGCGAGCGCCACCTCGTCCCGGGCGGCCAGCGGGTGATCGGCCGGTAGGAGGGCCCGGAACTCGTCGCGGAGCAGCGGGATCCGGGCGAAACGGGGGTCGCCGCTCGGCGGGCTGTTGACGTACTCCACGCTGACGGCGATGTCGAGGCGACCGGCGGCGACCTCCAGGAAGGACCGGGGGGCGTCCATCTGGACCAGGTGGAGCTCCAGGCGAGGTTGGCTGCGGACCAGATCGGCGGCGGCGGGCACGATGATGGCGCTGGAGGCGGTCTGGAAGCCGCCGACTCGCACGACGCCCACCTCGCCGGACTGGTGACGCTGCAGGTCGGCGTCGAGCAGCTCCAGCTGGGCGAACAGCTCCCCGGCGTGGTCGAGCAAGACCCGGGCCGCGCTGGTCAAGCGGACGTTGCGTCCATCCCGGCCGACGACGGGACAGCCCACCTCCCGGGCCAGGGCCGCCAGCTGCTGGGACACCGCCGACGGCGTCAGGTGGAGGGCGGCGGCTGCCGCGCTCACGGTGCCGTGGCGGTCCAACTCCTGCAAGACGCGCAACCGGCGGACGTCGAGCACGGACCGATCATACAGAAATGCTGCACATTTTCATCCAAAATAAATCGATGGACTTCAGACTTCGGCGGAGCGATGGTGGATCATGTTCTTTTCCGCCTTCTGTGACCAGGCCGGCGCCGAGGTCCTGCTCGGCCCGGACAACGTGGTGGACCTCGACTACGGCTCGTGGGGGCTGGAGCTGCGCTACCGGTGCCACTGCGGCCAGGTCGGCGTCATCTACCCCCAGCGCCGCGCTCGTCAGCTGGCGTAGACGCCCAGGGCGAACAGGACCGCCCACACGACGCCGAGCACCTGCAGGGGCCGGTCGGCGAACACCAGCTCCTCCGGCTTGGCCCCCCGGCCGCCCTCGACCAGGAAGGTGAAGCGGAGCAGGGCGATGATCATCGGCACGATCGACAGCTGGTACCAGATGGGATCGGCATGATGGGTCAGGGCGGTCTGAAGGCTGAACGCCCACAGGCAGTACCCGACGATGGCGCCGCCGGCACTGATGGCGAGGACCGTGCGGAGGAACGTTGACGAGTAGGCGTCGAGGGTGGCGCGGTGCGAGCCGCGGTCGTCACCCAGCTCGGCGTGCTCGGCGACCCGCTTGCCGGTGACCATCAGGAGGCTCCCGAAGGTGGCGACGATCAGGAACCACTCCGAGACCGGGACCGGCACCGCCACCGCGCCGGCAATGGCCCGCAACACAAAACCGCCGGCCACCGTGACCAGGTCGTAGATCGGCTGGTGCTTGAGGTAGAAGCTGTACCCGAACTGGATGCACACATAGATGGCGAGCACCAGGCCCAGCCGCCAATCGAGGGTGGCGCCCCCGCCGATGCCGGCAGCCATGAGGACCGCTCCGACCGTCATGGCGGTGCGCCGGCTGACGAGGCCGGCGGCCACCGGCCGGTTCCGCTTGGTGGGGTGGCCCCGGTCGGCTGCCGCGTCGGCGGCGTCGTTGATGAAGTAGGTGCCCGCCGACACCACGCAGAACGCCGCGAACGCCACCAGCGACCGCAGCAGCGGCGTGCCGTGGGTCAGGACGCCCGCCGCCCCGGGCGCCGCGAACACCAGGACGTTCTTCGACCACTGTTTCGGGCGGGCGGTGCGGACCAGGCCCCGGAGCAGGGAGGGGTGGGGTGCCGAGTCGGCCGGGGCCGTCTCGTGTAGCACCTTGCTCACCCTGCGATGGTAGCCCCGGGGGGCGGGCGTACTCAGGTACGCAGCCCCGCGTAGGGCCAGCGGGCGGGCTCGATGTCGGCCCGCCGCGGGTTGTGGCGGTCACGAGCCGACAGGATGGGATCGGTGACGCCCCAGTCGGCGCCGATCTCCGGGTCGTCCCAGGCCACCCCCAGCTCGTCCTCGGGGTTGTAGTAGCTGTCGACCAGGTAGGTGAGGGTGAGGTCAGTGAGCGACGCGAAACCGTGGGCCACGCCGGGCGGGATGAAGACCCCTCGGCAGTTGGCGCCGCTGATCTCGATCAGCTCGGTGGCCGCTTCGGTCGGTGAGCCCCGGCGCAGGTCGTGCAGCACCACCCGGGCCGTGCCCTCGACGCACAGCCAGTAGTCCGCCTGGTGCAGGTGGTAGTGCAGCCCCACCACTGCGCCCGCGGCCTTGTCCGAGCGGTTGCCCTGCACCATCTCCCGCCCGAGCGGGAACCACGATCTCCGGTAGGTCTCGTAAAAGCGGCCCCGATCGTCGCCGTGGCCGTCGGGATCGACGGTCCAGACGTCGGCGATGAGCTTCGACTCGGCAATGGTCGGCACGGCCGCCGACAGTACTGCCGAGCGGTACCGTGCGGGTCTTGAGCATCTCGTCCACGCGATGAGCGACCTGCGCTTCGGAACGGGCCCGGCCCGGTGGGTGATCGCGGCCACGGTGCTGGGTTCGGGTATGGCCCAACTGGACGGCACGGTGGTGGGCATCGCCCTGCCCACCATCGGCCGGCAATTTCACACGGGCGTGTCCACCCTCCAGTGGGTCGTGACCGGCTACACCCTCACCCTCGCGGGCCTGCTCCTGCTCGGTGGGGCGCTGGGCGATCGCCTCGGGCGCCGGCGGGTGTTCGTGGTGGGCACTGTCTGGTTCGCCGTGTCCTCCCTGGCCTGCGGGGTGGCGCCCAACGCCCCGGCCCTGATCGGCGCCCGAGCCCTACAGGGCATCGGTGCCGCCCTGCTCACTCCGGGCAGCCTCGCCATCTTGCAGGCGTCATTTGCACCGGACGACCGGTCGAAGGCGATAGGGGCCTGGTCGGGTCTGGGTGGTGTGGCCGCGGCGGTGGGGCCATTTCTGGGTGGGTGGCTGATCGACGCGGTCTCCTGGCGGCTGATCTTCTTCATCAACCTGCCGCTGGCCGCCGCGACCGTCCTCATCTCCACCCGGCACGTGCCCGAGTCGCGCGACCCCACCGTCTCGGGCCGGATCGATGCCGGCGGGGCCGCCTTGGTCACCCTGGGCTTGATCGGCCTGATCTACGGGCTGATCGAAGGTCCCGTGCTGGGATGGCACTCGACGCTGACCGTGGTGGCGCTGGTGGGCGGGGCCCTGGCCCTGATCGCCTTCTGGGCGGTCGAAGGGCGCGAACCGCACCCGATGATGCCGCCCGCAGTGTTCCGGTCGGTGCAGTTCTCCGCCGCCAACGCCGTCACCTTCGCGGTGTACGGGGGCCTGGGCGGGGCGTTGTTCCTCCTGCCGGTGGACCTGCAGCAGGTGTCGCACTACAGCCCGCTGGGGGCCGGCGCCGCCCTGCTCCCCGTCACCATCCTGATGCTCGTCCTGTCAGCCCGCTCCGGCGCCCTGGCGGCCCGGATCGGACCGCGCCTGCAGATGTCGGTGGGGCCGATCGTGGTGGCCGCGGGTTTGGCCCTGATGGTGCGGGCGACAGGATCGAGCGGCTACCTCGTCGATGTGCTCCCGCCGGTCGCGGTGCTCGGCTTGGGCCTGGCGATCACTGTCGCCCCGTTGACCTCGACCGTGCTGGCGGCGGCGCCCGCTGAGCACACGGGGGTGGCGTCGGCGATCAACAACGACGTGGCCCGCACCGCCTCACTCGTCGCCGTCGCCGTCCTGCCGGTGGCCGCCGGCATCACCGGTGACAGCTACCTGCACCCGGCTCAGTTCGCCTCATCGTTCCACAGCGCCATGCTGCTGGCGGCCGCGGCCTGCGCGGTGGGCGGTGTGCTGGCGGTCTTCACTATTGACAACCCGCCCCGCCGGGTGGCTCCCGCGGCGGGTCCTCCGATCCGCCACCATTCCTATTGCGCTCTGGACGGCCCACCGTGGCGACGGGACGACGCCGCCTGAGCAATCGCTTGGACTTCTACGTTTACGACTTGGAAGTTTAGGACTTGGGCCGGGGGTGCGGCGGGGGGTCCTCGTCCGGGCCGGACCAATGGGCCGGCGGATCGCTCGCCGGGAAGGAGTCCAGCCCGTCCCGGTCCAGTTCGTCATCCTGCGGAGGAGTTCGCATCGCGGCCCAACCTCGCTGCCGTACCAGCTCACAGGCTAGCGGCAGTCTGGCCCCGAGCGGTTGAGGACGGGCCAGCCTGGGGATAACTCAAGGTGGCATACCGACTTCGGGCTCGTCCGTGCCGGATGAGCGCCGGACAAGGAGGTAAAAGATGACCTGGGCCGTCGATCAGCCGCACCGCCATCGTTGGGTTCGGCGATCAGAAGTCGTGACCGCGAGCGGGATCCGGGCCACCGTCCGCCCCCTGGGAGCCGCCGGGGTCGGGCTGCTGTCCCTGCTGGTCGGGGCGTGGGGCGGGATCGCGGTCTTCGTCGGTCCGGAGTTCGGGTACCGGCCGACGAATGCGGGGGCGTGGGATTGGACGATGCAGAATTGGTTGCTGCACCTGATCCCGGGTGCCGTCGGGCTAGCCGCCGGCCTCTTGATCATGGTGATGACGCCCCGCCGGCGGGCGGGCGCGGGAGGGCTGCTCGGGTTGCCGGCCCTGCTGCTCGTCGCCGCGGGCCTGTGGTTCGTGATCGGGCCGGCGGCCTGGCCCACCTTCGAATCGTCGGCGCCGTTCGCGCTCGGTGCCAGCGCCAATATGTCGTTCCTCAACCAGCTGGGATCCAGCCTGGGCCCGGGCCTGCTGCTGGCCATCTTCGGCGGCATGGCCCTCAAGGCCGGCCTGGCCCGGCCCGCCGTGGCTGTGGCCGAACCCACCGCCGGCGGCCCGCTGGATGCGGCGCCGACGTCACCCGGTAGGGCCGAAGCGCTCCACGCGGATCCGGCCGGGAGCGACGCCGGCGCCGATGAGCAGATCGGTGGCGGCGTCCGCGAATCCGGGTGATCCGCACACGTACGTGGTCGCCTCCGGCGCCAGGGCCGCGGTCAGGTCGTCCCGGTTGAGCCGACCGGGCGGGCGGGCCCAGCCAGGTGGGGCGGTACGGCTGTAGATGATGGTGGTCTCGGGCCCGGGGAGCTCGCCCGCGTAGTACAGGTCGGCCGGGCTGCGGGCCGACACCACCAGCCGAAGCAGATGGGCCCGGCCGGTGCGGCGGGCCAGCCGGAGCATGGCCATGAGCGGCACCACGCCGGACCCGCCGCCGACCAAGAGCGCCGGGGCCTCCCCCCGCCACACGAACCAGCCGCCGATGGGACCGCGCACCTCCAGCTCGTCGCCGGGCATCACCACCTCGTGCAGGAAACTGGAGACCTCGCCGTCCGGAAGGCGCTCCACGGTGAGCTCGATCTCCACCGTGTCTTGGGGCGGGCTGGCCACCGAGTAGGAACGGGAGGCCACGTAGCCGTCGGGGGCGGTCAGCCGCACGAGGTAGTGCTGCCCGGCCAGATGGGGCGACGGGGTGGGGAGGGCCAGGCGGAAGGTCTTGGCATTTGGCGTTTCCGGATGGATGTCGATGACCGTCGCCGTCTGCCAGCCGCCCAGGGAGGGGACAGGGCTGGGCTGGTCAGTCACCTTGGTAGCGCTGCTCGAGCCAGGGGTCGCCTCGGTCGTGGTAGCCGTTCTGTTCCCAGAAGCCGGGTTCGTCGTGGTCGAGGAGTCGCAGCCCGGCGACCCATTTGGCGCTCTTCCAGAAGTACAGGTGGGGGACCAGCAGCCGGGCCGGCCCGCCGTGCTCGACTGGCAGGGGTCGCCCTTCGTAGTCCCACACCACCCAGGCCTGGCCGACGGTGACATCGGCCAGGGGCAGGTTGGTGGTGTAGCCGGTGTGACCGAAGGCCAGCACATGGGTGGCCGACGGCAGCGGCCGGGCCGCGGCGAGGACGGTGTCCACCGAGACCCCGGAGAAGGTGGCGCCCAGCTTCGACCAGGTGGTGACGCAGTGGATGTCGCCCTGGAAGGTGGCGGGGGCCAAGGCGTGCATCGCCTCCCAGCTCCACGTGGTTGGCGCTTCGACCAGCCCTTCGACCGTGAAGCTCCAGGTGTCGGTGGCCAGCTTGGGGGTGGCCTCGGCGGTCAGCACCGGCCAAGCGGAGCCGGTGTCGTACTGGCCGGGCGGGAGCCGGGGATCGCGGGACGCCTGGCCCCGACCGTGAAAACCGCGGGTGATCCGCACCGGGGCGTCCTCCCTTCGATGGCCATCCGTTCGACGGATGGAACAATAGCGGAGCGTTCTATGGCTCCGGCCCGGGCCTTCCGCACCGCGCCTAATATGGAGAAACCAGATGGAGGTCCACCAATGGTGACGTATAGCGCGCAACAGTTTGACATCGACGAATTGACGTCGGGCTTGGCCCGCTTCATCGACAGCGTGATCATTCCGCTCGAAGACGAAAACGCCGAGCTGCTCCAAGACCACAGAGGAGCCTTGTACGACGATCGGGGTGGGTACAGCCTGGCCGTGGTGGAGCTTATTCGCCGGTCCCGTATGGAATCAGCCAAGGCTGGGTACTACGCCATGTTCTGCCCGGAGGACATCGGTGGGGGAGGTCTCGGGCGCCGGGCTCAGCTGTTGACCTACGAGTTCCTCACCCTCCGGTACGGACCGGCGCGGATGCTCCCCTACGAGACGATCGCTCACTGGGCCTTCGGACCGAGCTTCCTGTGCTCGCATTTCACACCTAGTCTTCGGTCGCGAGTGCTCGACGACATCGTAAGCGGCCGAGCAGGCATGTGCTTTGGAATGTCCGAGCCCGACGCCGGATCCGACGCCTGGATGATTTCGACGCGCGCCATTCGGGATGGGGACGAGTGGGTCATCAACGGGACCAAGCAGTGGACCTCCAACGGACCTCACGCCGACTACTGCTACTTGTTTGCCGTGACCGATCCCGACTTGGCCCGGCAGCGCAAGGGCGGCGTGAGTTGCTTCGTCGTCCCCATGGACTCGCCTGGCGCCGCCGTCGACTCGGTGATCAAGATCTTCGGCGACGTAGGTGGTAACGAAGCCATCTTGTCGTTTACGGACGTACGAGTACCTGCGGATCACTTGGTCGGTGCAGAAGGACAGGGGTTCAAGCTGGCTATGGGCGGCGTGAGCCTGGGCCGCGTCTACAACTCGGGCCGAGCCCTCGGATACTCCCAATGGGCTCTCCGTCAAGCGACCGAATACGCCAAATCGCGTATGGCATTCGGGAAGCCGATCGCGGAGCACGAGGGCATCTCTTTTAAGCTGGCGGATTCGGCCATGGAAATCTATGCCGGGCGCCACGCCGCGCTCGACCTTACTGCTCGTCTGGATCGGGGGGAGGTTGCCGTCCGGGAGCTGGCGATGACGAAGGCCTTCTGTTGCGAGGCCATGCTCCGTATAGCCGATCGGGCCATGCAGGTGTGTGGAGGCATGGGCATTACCAATGAGACCAACCTGCACCGGATCTGGCACACGGCGCGCGCCCTCCAGCTTGCCGACGGCAGCGGCGAGATCCTGCGGGTCACGATCGCCGCCAGGCTCCTCAAGGGCGAGCTCGACTTCTAGGGATGGCACGATGAGAACGGCCATCACCATCGGTGGCCCGGCCTCGGGTAGGGGACAGGATTGGGCGGAGACGGTGCGCTACGCCGTCGAGTGCGAACGTCTCGGCGTGGATTTCTGTTGGTCTGCCGAGGCTTGGGGTCAGGATGCGGTGGTACCGCTGGCGTACGTGGCGGCGCGCACCGAGCGGATCCGCCTCGGTACGGGCATCATGCAGATCAGCGCCCGCGTGCCCTCGATGACTGCCATGACGGCCCTCACGATGGCTGGCGTCTCCGGGGGGAGATTCGTGCTCGGCCTCGGGGTCAGCGGACCGCAAGTGGTCGAGGGACTCCACGGCGTGCCATTCGCCCATCCCTTGCAGAGGCTGCGGGAGTACGTGGATATCGTGCGCCTCGCATTCGACGGACAGGTCCTGGAACACGCGGGCGAGCATTACCAGCTTCCTCTGCCCGGCGGCGAGGGCAAGGCGCTGCGCCTGGCCCAGGGTGCCGTGACCCCCATCCCGCTGTACATCGCCGCTCTCGGACCCCTGGGTCTCGAACTGACGGGAGAGCGGGCTGACGGGTGGATCGGCACCTGCTTCGTGCCGGAGGCCGCTCACGTCTATTTCGACCCAATGCTACGGGGCCTGCAACGGGCTGGGCGTACGCTCGGTGACATGGATCTGCAGGCGGGAGGCCCGGTCGGCTTTGAGGAGAACGGTGATTCGCTCGCGGCCTCGGTGCGGAGAGATCTGGCGTTCCGGCTCGGAGCGATGGGATCACGCCAGCACAATTTCTACAACCTGGCCTACCAGCGGGCGGGCTACGGCGAGGAGGCCCAAAAGATCCAGAAGCTGTGGATGGACGGGCGCCGAGAGGAAGCCCGGGGAGCCGTGACCGACGAGATGGTGCGGGTCTCGGCGCTCGCAGGTCCGGAGGAGATGGTGAAGGATCGGTTGCGGGCTTGGCGCGACTCCGGCATCACGACTGTCAGACTGGAACCCGCCGGTGACACCACTTCCGCTCGCCTCGACACCGTCGCTCAGGTACTCGACCTGGTGCGCGCCCTCGATTAATCCGAGGCGCCTTGGGCCTGCTCAGCAAGTTCGGCGGCCCGAGCACGCATCCGCTCTCTTTTGGCGATGCGTTCACGTCGGAACTCCTCGATGCGCCCAAGCGTCTCATCTAGCCGGTCGATGAGCTCGTCGTTGGCCTTGATGGCCTCATCGAGCAGACGCCTACGACGATCGGTGCGGCTTCCTTCTCGATAGGCATTCCGGAGCCGATCGATGACGTCATCGGTTTCGAGGACTGCACGGATCTCGGCCAGGGAGAGGCCGAGCAAATACTGCAGGTCACGGATCCGGGTTATCCGGTCCAGTTCGGCGGCCGAATAGACGCGCTGGCCCCCGTCCGGACGGCCGCTTGGCGCCACCAGACCGAACTGCTCCCAGTAGCGCAGAGTCCGG
>DASXZS010000241.1:0-3863 GCA_036501785.1 Acidimicrobiales bacterium
GCCGGCCCTGCCGACGGCCCCGAAGACCGCCCCGGCGGTGGGGTTCATCGGCGTCTCGCCGAGCGTGGTGATCCACTCCGGGCTCGGGGCGTCGATCAGCCGGGCCGGTGGCGCCTGGGTGCACGTGTCCGCGTTGACTCTTGGCGCGTTCGGGCATCTGTTCAGCCTGCACGGCGTCAGCTCCTACTTCCACATGCTCTCCAGCCAGCAGGCCGCCAACAATCCCAGCGGCGGGGTGCGCTTCGAGTCCCCTGTGGGCATCGTCCGGTTGCTGCACCAAGCCGGCCAGAGCGGCCTGCCCACCGTGCTGTGGCTGGTGGCGGTGATCAACCTGTCGTTGGGCATCTTCAACCTGCTGCCGTTGTTTCCGCTCGACGGTGGCCGGGTGGCGGTGGGCATCTACGAGGGTATCCGCAGCCGGCGCCGCCGCCCCTATCACGCCGACTTAGCCAAGCTGCTCCCCGTGTTCTACCTGGGGCTGGCGGTGATCGTGTTCTTGGGTGCCAGCGCCTTGTTCCTCGACCTGCGCGACCTGGTCACTTGAGTCGGGGAGCCGCCGGTAGGCTCGGGCGCAATGGCTGAGCTGCGCTTCCCTCGCCGGCAGACCCGCCGGCTGATGGTGGGCCCGGTGCCCGTGGGCGGCGGGGCCCCGATCACGGTGCAGTCGATGACGATCACCAAGACGGCCGACGTCGAGGGCACCCTGGCCCAGATCTACGCCCTCAAGGCGGCGGGCGCCGACATCGTGCGCTGCACCTGCAACGAGCGGGAGGCGGCCGAGGGCTTGGCCCGCATCGTGCCGCGCAGCCCGGTGCCGATCGTGGCGGACATCCACTTTCACGTGGAGATGGCGCTGGCGGCCATCGAGGCCGGTGTTGACTGCCTGCGGCTCAACCCCGGGAACCTGCGCAAGACCGAGGAGATCAAGCTGGTGGCCCGGGAGTGCAAGGACCGCCAGATCCCGGTCCGCATCGGGGTCAACGCCGGCTCTCTGGACCCGCGGCTGTACAAGAAGTACGGCGGCGCCACCCCCGAGGCCCTGGTGGAGTCGGCGCAGATCGAGCTGGGGCTGTTCGCCGAGGAGGGCTTTGACGACGTCAAGATCTCGGTGAAGGCGTCCAGCGTGCCGTTGATGATCGAGGCCTACCGCCAGCTGTCCGAGGTCACTGACCATCCCCTGCATCTCGGTGTCACCGAGGCGGGGCCGCCCCCGGCGGGGACCATCAAGGGCACTGCCGGGATCGGCACCCTGCTTTCCGAGGGTATCGGCGACACCATCCGGTACTCGCTGACCGCCGACCCGGTCGAGGAGGCCAAGGCCGGCCGGGTGCTGCTGGAGTCACTCGGGTTGCGGGCGCGGACCAACGTCGACCTCATCGCCTGCCCGGCCTGCGGGCGGGCCGAAATCGATGTCTACAAGGTGGCCCAGGAGGCGCAGTCCGCCTTGGAGGGCAAGGAGATCCCGCTCCAGGTGGCGGTGATGGGCTGCGTGGTCAACGGGCCGGGCGAGGCCCGATCGGCGGACCTCGGTATCGCGGCCGGACGCCACCGCGGCCACCTCTTTATCCAGGGGCAGATCGTGCGGGTGGTTCCCGAGGACGAGATGGTGGCCGCCCTGGTCGAGGAGGCCGAGAAGCTGGTCAAGGAAGGGGTGGCGGCCCGCTTGGCGGCAGCCGACTCGGGTGCGGCGGCGGAAGCCGAGGCCGACCGCCGGGCGCTGCTCTACGACAAGGGCGCCGACGCCAATCACAGCGAGGCGCGCGTCGAGCTGATCGACCGGCGCCTCCGCGACGCCGCCGACGACGCACCCGGGCGGACCGAGACGCCCGAATAAAAGTCAGTTGTATATCACCCCTGATATACAACTGACTTCTATCCGGGCGGGCGGGCGGCGGAAATCCTCGTGCCGGCGCCGGCAGGCCCGGTCAGACTGGACGCATGGGCTTAGAGGTTCGACAGTTGCGTCGGGGGGAGGAGGCCGCCTTCGTGGCGTCCGTGCGGGTACCCTTCCTCGATCCTGTGACCGATGACCCCGCCGAGCGGCGGGCCGATGAGCGGTGGGCCGCGGAGGTGGAGGCCGACCGGGCCTGGGTGGCCGAGGATCACGGGCGGTTCGTGGCCAACGGCTGCAACTACAGCCTGGATCTGACCTTGCCGGCAGCGCCCGGCCAGCTGGCCCCACTGGTGCCGTTCGCCGGGGTTAGCGCGGTCGGTGTGCATCCGACGCACCGCCGGCGGGGCGTCCTGCGCCAGCTCATGGCGCACTTGCTGGAGGACGCCCGCAGTCGGGGCGAGGCTTTCGCCGGGCTGCTGGCCTCGGAGTCGGTGATCTACGGCCGCTTCGGGTTCGGCCACGCCTCCACGTGCACGCAGTTGACCATTGACACCCAGCGGGCTGCCTTCGAACGGCCCGCCCCCGAGCTGGACCTGCGCCTCGTCGACCTCCACGAGGGGGCCAAGATCCTGCCCGAGCTGTTCGACCGCCAGCGCCGCACCCGGGCTGGCGAGCCCAACCGCAACGGTCACTTCTGGGACGTGTACCTGGAGGACCGGCCGGCCCGCCGGCACGGCGGCAGCGGGTTGTTTCTGGCGGTCTGCGATGATGGTTACGTGGCCTACCGCGTCCACGAGGAGGACGTCATGCAGGCCTCCTACCCGCGCGTGGTGATCGAGGAGCTGCGGGGCCTGACGCCGGCGGTGGAGGCGGGCCTGTGGCGGTTCGTGCTCGACCTGGACCTGGTCGGCCAGGTGACCGCGCTGCGCCGGCCCGTCGACGAGTCGGTGCGCTGGCGGCTCGCCGATCCCCGCCAGCTGCAGGTGCACCACGTTGACGACCGCTTATACGTCCGCATCCTCGACGTACCGGCGGCCTTCGAGGCCCGCGGGTACCGGCGCGAGGGGCGCCTGGTGTTTGACGTGAAGCCCCTGCCCGACGGTGATGGGACGCCCGACGCCGCGCCCGGTCGCTGGGTACTCGAAGCGGGTCCCGACGGGGCAGCCTGCCGGGCGGCCCGGCCGGGTGAGGACGCCGACTTGCGCCTCGGGGTGACCGAGTTGGGTGCCCTGTACCTCGGAGGTTTCCCGCCTTCGCTGGTCGCCGCAGCCGGACGGGTCGACGAGTTGCGACCCCGGAGCCTCATCCGGGCCGACGAGCTGCTGGCCGTCTGGCCGGCGCCGCTCACGGGGACCGGTTTCTGATCCGGCCTATCTTTTCTCGTAGGCATAGGCGTTTCCCGTACCTTCTGGACCCATGGCCTCGCCTCTGACCCCTCGATCCGTCGATTTCCCCCGCTGGTACCAGGACGTGATCACCCAGGCCGAGCTGGCGGACAACGGGCCGGTGCGCGGCACCATGGTCATCCGGCCCTGGGGGTACGCCATCTGGGAGCGCATGCAGGCCGAGCTCGATGCCCGCATCAAGGCGGCCGGCGCCGAGAACGCCTACTTCCCCCTATTCATCCCGGAGTCCTACCTGCAACGGGAGGCCGAGCACGTCCAGGGGTTCAGCCCCGAATTGGCCGTCGTCACCCACGGGGGCGGCCGGGAGCTCGAAGAGCCGGTGGTGGTCCGCCCGACCAGCGAGACCGTCATCAACAGCTTCTTTGCCAAGTGGGTGCAGAGCTACCGGGATCTCCCGTTGCTGATCAACCAGTGGGCCAACGTGGTTCGATGGGAGTTGCGCCCCCGCCTGTTCTTGCGCACGAGCGAGTTCCTCTGGCAGGAAGGCCATACCGCGCACGCCACCGAGTCCGAGGCGCGGTCCTACGCCCTGCGCGTCTTGGCCGACGTCTATACCGAGACGATGACCGAGGTGATGGCCGCGCCGGTGCTGACCGGGCACAAGACGGCCCAGGAGCGCTTCG
>DASXZS010000242.1:0-2036 GCA_036501785.1 Acidimicrobiales bacterium
GCTCCCCGCGACGATCCGGCCTGGCGTCACGTGGTCATCAACGACCTGACCCGGGGCCAGCTGGCCCGCCACGGTCTCGAGGCGGTCACCCTCCACAACCTTTTCGATCCCGACCCGCCGCCCGGAGGACGCCAGGCCACCCGGGCGGACCTGGGTGTAGCGGCGGAGGCGACGCTGCTCCTGCAGCCCACCCGGGCCATCCCCCGCAAGGACGTGCCGGCCGGGTTGCGGCTGGCGGAGCGACTGGGCGCCGCCTATTGGCTGTTGGGGCCGGCGGAGGAGGGCTACCACGACGAGCTGGCCCGGATCCTGGCCCGCGCCCGGGTGCCGGTCCACCGTGGCCCGGTCCCGCCCATGACCGGGCCGGCGGGCGTCGAGCACGCCTATGCCGCATGTGACGTGGTGGCCTTTCCGTCCCAGGCGGAAGGCTTCGGGAATCCACCCGTCGAGGCCGCCGTGTTCCGTCGCCCGGTTGCCGTCGGGCCCTACCCGGTGGGAGCCGAACTACGGGCCCTCGGGTTTCGCTGGTTCGACGCCGGCGATCCGGACGCGGTGGCGGGGTGGCTCGACGCCCCGGATCCGACCCTCCTCGAGCACAACGCGGACGTGGTCCGTCGGCATCTGGCGCTCGCCGACCTACCCGACCGGCTGGCTGGCCTCATGGGCCACGCCGGATGGGCCCTGCCGCCCGGCAACCGACGAGATCGGCTACCGGTCGGCGGGCGGAGCCAGGCGGTAGCGCCGGCGGCGGACCTTGACTGCCAGTAGGCTGGTGCCTGCTCGTCGAGCCGGGATCGGACGGAGGGGTTCGGGAGGTCGGGCCGTGATGCGGGCTGGCGTTTGGTTGGGGGGCCTCACCTGGGAGCAATTCGAGCCCGATCCCGCCCTCCCCTGCCTACTTGGACAAGGTGGACATTTGCGACGAACCTCCTGCCGATGAGCGAGCTGCGGCCACGGCTGCCTGCAGCCCGTCGGCGCACCCAGCTGCTGGAAGTCGCCCTGGACCGCTTCGCCGCCAACGGCTTCCACGACACCTCGATGGAGGAGATCGCCGAGGCCGCCGGCGTCACCAAGCCGGTGCTGTACCAGCATTTCGGGTCGAAACGCACCCTGTACCTGGAGCTGCTCGAGACCGTCGGCCAGGAGCTGCTCCAGGAGGTCAGGGCGCGCGCCGCGGCCGAGACCCACCCCTACCAGCGGGTCCTCGCCGGCTTCCGGGCCTACTTCCGTTTCGTGTGTGAGCGCACCAGCGCCTTCCAGCTCCTGTTCGGCAGCGGCGCCCGCCAGAGCGACGAGTTCGCGGACGCGGTGCGGTCCCTGGAAGCCAGCGTGGCGGACACTATCGCCGCCTTTATCGACGCCGACATCGACGACGACCACCGGGATTTGCTCGGGTATGCCATCGTGGGATTGGCCGAAGTCACCGGTCGGCTGTGGGTGAGCCGCCACGAGGAGGGCGGCCATCCGAACCTGGACCCGGCCGAGGCCGAGGTGCTGGCCGTGCGCCTGGCCGACCTGGCGTGGGCCGGGTTGCGGGGCCTGCCGGGTGGGACGCCTCCGTGAGCGACCCCAAGCCGCGGGTGCCCCCCAACTGCGACCTGACCCTCGGCATGGTCTGCGTGGACAAGTCCGAGCCGGGCGTCACGGTGTGGCAGATGACAGTCGGGGAGCACCTGGCGAACCCCGTCGGCGTGGTCCAGGGTGGCTTCCTGGCCGCCTTCGCCGATTCGGCCATGGCCACCGCCACAGTGACGAACCTCCAGGGCCGGCGGGCCTACGCCGCCAACACCGAGCTGAAGATCAGCTACCTGCGGGGCGCCTCTGTCGGCGCCGTGCTCACCTGCACGGCCCGGGTGATCGGCGGCGGCCGGCGGGTCACCTTCGTCGAAGCCGAGATCCTTGATGCCGACGGGCGGCTCATCGCCAAGGCCTCGTCGACCTACCTGCTGACTCCGAGGGAACAGCCGCCCCCTCCGCCATATTGAGTCAGAGTTTGGCATATTGAGTCAGAGTTTGGCATATTGAGTCAGAGTTTG
>DASXZS010000243.1:0-8977 GCA_036501785.1 Acidimicrobiales bacterium
GCTGCGCCAAGTGGACCACAGCGTCGCCGCCCTCAGCCGGGCCGTGCCGACCAGCGCCCGCGAGCTCGACGCCTGCGAGGCGCTGGTGGACACCCTCGAGGATGCCGGTCGATTCGATCGCAGCGTGGAGTTCCTCCCTACCGCCGAAGAGGTGCACATCCGGCGGGACGCGGGTGCGGGGTTGATCCGGCCGGAGCTCGCAGTCTTGCTGGCCTACGCCAAGTCCGATCTGGTGGCGGCCATCGAGGCTTCCTCGGTTGCCAGCGAGCCGGCCCTCCTCGACGCCGTCGTCCCCTACTTTCCGGCACCCATTCGGGAGTCGTTCCGCGATCTGATCCCTCAGCACCGCTTGTACCCGCAACTGGTGGCGACCGATGTCGCCGGCGAGATCGTCGACCAGCTGGGCATCGTGTGGGCTCACGAGACCGCGGCTGAGCTCGGTCGCGACGTCGCGGATGTGGCTGCGGCTTTCTGGGCGGCGCGTCAGATCGTGGGGGCCGGCGAGCGCTGGGCGGAACTGGAACAGCGCGCCGGGGATCTCTCGGCCGACGCCGAGGCTGCGCTGCATGGAACCATCAGCGATGCGGTCGGGCGCCTGGCTCGCGCCTACCTGACGACGCCGGGGGCGTTCGACCTCAGTCAGGTGATCGCCCGCGACACCCCGCTTGTCATGTCAGTCCTCGCCGCAACTTCGTCCGATGCCACCAAGGCCGAGGAGGACTCCTTGGTGGCCCTCGGCGTGGATCGCGAGTTGGCCCATGTGTTCGTCGTCGCTGGCGCCAGGGCGGGGGTGGGCGAAGCGGGGCCGGTGGCGCGGGCCACCGGTCGTTCGATCTCCGAGGCCGCCGAGGCGGTCGACCTCGTGGGGCGGGCCGCGGGGCTGGATCGTCTGGTGGAGGCGGTGGGGCGCGCCCTGTCGGTCGTTCCGGCTCCCAGCCGGCTCACGGCGTGGCACGGGCGAGCCCTCCTCGACGACATGAGCGCCTGGCGGAGAAACGCGGCCATCACCGCCCTGGCGAGTGCGCTCTCGCCGGCGGAGGCCGTGTCGGTCTGGGAGTCCGCCCACCAGGCCGAGCTGGATCGAGCCGGGTTGTTGCTCAACGCCTCGCCGCCGACCAGCACGGACCCGCTCGCCGTGACCGCCCTGGTCCTTCGGAGGCTCCAGCTGGCGTTGTAGGGGGCAGGAGGCGTCCTCTTCAATGGTCCAGGGGCGCCATCGGTGAACTTCTCGGTGTAGTTGGCGGATCTCAGTGTTGAAATACGACGTTCGCAGATGGATTTCACACCGAGATCCGCCAAATACACCCAGATTTGCGCCGCCCTCGCCGGCCCCACCAGCCGGGCCCCAGCCGCCGGCCGTCCCGCACCCGCCGCCCCCGCCGGCCCCGCCGGCCCCGGCCGTCAGCTCGCCGGCGGCCCCCGCCGGCCCCGGCCGTCAGCTCGGTGGCGGTCCCCGCCGGCCCCGGCCGTCAGCTCGCCGGCGGCCCGGAGGCCCCGTCGCCGCCGGCCCCGGCCCCGCCCCCACCGGTCGCGGCGTCGTCAGCTCCGTTGCCGTGGAGATGGGTGATACGGTCGATGCCGGCCAAGGGGCCGCTACCACCCGGCTCGGCGACGAGGGCTTCCATCGCCGACCAGGCCGCCTCGATGGCGTCGAGCCGGGCGGGGGCGGTCTGGCGTAGGCGGGCGGCGACGCCGGCGATGAGCACGTTGGCCAGGGCGATCCCGCCGGTCACACTGTCGAAGGGCCCGACGCCCTGGGCGGAGATGAAGAATGTCTCGGCCGCTCCCGCCACCAGCGGCGAGAGCGGGCTGTCGGTGACGGCCAGGACCGCCGCCCCCCGCTCGGCGGCCCACCGAGTCAGGCCCACGAGCGAGCGTTCGTAGCGACGGATGTCGATTGGGATCAACGTGTCCCGCGGTTCGAGCCCGGCCAAGGCCCGGCTCATGGCCACTTCGGAGCCCTCGAGCAGGGTGACGCCGTCCCGCAGCTGTCCGAGTTGGCTGGCGAGGACCATCCCGATCGGCGCCGTCATCTCGGCCGGTAATACCCACACCTGATGGTGTCGGTCCGCCAACCGGGCGATCGACCGGTCCAGGGCGGCGGTGCTGATGCCATGCAGGGTGCGCAGGACGTTGTCCTGCTCGGCCGCCTGGACTCTTGCCAGGAAGTCCGTTGGGGGGCGCTGGCGGATCCGGTCCCGGGCCGGGCCGAGCTGGCGAGCTAGCTCCGACTGGACATCAGCCTGCAGGCCGACGAAGCCCTCGTAGCCGAGCTTGACCGCCAAGCGCACCACCGACGGTCCACTGGTGCCCGCCCGCTGGGCGACCTGGGCGACGGTTCCGAACGCGATCGTCTGGGGTTCGCCGGCCAGAACCTCGGCGATCTTGCGCTCCGTGGAGGTGAGCCGCTCGGCGTGTTCCATGATTCTTTCGACAACGCCCATATCTGGCAGGAAGCATAGGGCTCGGGCCCGGCCGGGTTCGGGGGTTTGGCGCCCGCCGGGCGAACGCCGGCCGGGTGCTGCGACCGCCGCGTTCAGCGCGACTCGACCAGCAACGACTGCACGGCCCGCCCCACGGGCCCGGCGTGATCGAAGATCAGGCTCTCCGCCTGCCCGTAGCCGTCGCCGGAGAGTCGCGAAACCGTGTCGAACCCGATCCATTCGCCGTCCGGCAACCGGGACAGGGCCACGGTCAGATCTGGGTTGATGAAGATGTGGGTGTCGAAGTCGACGATTCGGCTCACCCCGTTGCCGAAGTCCGCGGCGGCGGCCACCCGTTGCATCGGCGAGGGTTGCTCGCCGGCGACGACCGGCACGGTCAGCCGGGTCCACATGGTGACGGGCCCCGGCTCTTCCCACCCGCCGGTCACGAAGCGCAGTTCGACCGCGTCGGCAAAGGCGGTTCGCGGCTGGCCCACCATCGGCGAGGCGGCGCCGGCGGGCAGTGGTGGGCTCTGTGGTACCGGTTCCTGGGCCGGCACGTCCACAGGTGCGACCCGGATCCGCAGGCCGCGCGCCCGGGCCACCTCTGCCCCCTCGAACGACACCATCGCTTCCACGATCTGCACCTTCTTGCCGGGCCGGGTGACCGTGGCGGTCACCGACAGGGGACGCACAGGGACGGGCCGCAGCAGTTCCACCGTGAGCCGGACCAGTTGCGTGGGCGCCGGCGAGGGGGCCGACTCGACGGTCCGGGCCAGCAAGGCCGCCACCGGCCCGCCGTGCTGGGCGTCGGGGGACCACGGTCCTACTGTCAGGGGACCCGGGACCAGGAGGTCGCCGTCCGGGGTGTAGAGCGCTGCAGCCACCGGGCGAGGCTACCGGCGCCCCCCGCCCAACCGCCGCGCCCCGCCGAACCGCCGCGTCCCGCCGAACCGCCGCGCCCAGCCGGCCCCCGCCGCCCAGCCGGCCCCCGCCGCTCAGGTCGTTTTGAGATCGAGCCCGAGGGAGCGCAGCTGCTCCGCCGGCCGGTGGTACCCCCGCTCGAGATGATGCACGCCCCGCAGCAACGACTTGCCGTCGGCGGCAGCGGCCGCGATCACGCTCGAGAACCCGGCTCGCACGTCGGGGATCTCCACCTCGGCACCGCGCAACTGCGACACCCCCCGCACCACCGCAGAGTGCAGGTTGCTGGTCTCGTGAAAGCGGCACGCCGGGCCGCCCAGGCAGCTGGCGAACAACTCGATCTCGCCGCCCATCTCCTGCAGGGCGGGGACGTACACGAAGCGGTCCTCGTACACCGTCTCGTGTAGCACCGACATCCCTTCGGCCTGGGTGAAGAGCACCATCAACGGCGTCTGCCAGTCGGTCATGAACCCGGGGTGCACCTCGGTCTGCACGGCCGCCGCCCGTAAGCCGTTGGGCGCCGATGCCGTCATGCCAAGGTCGTCGACGTCCACCCGAGCGCCCATGCGCATCAGGGTGGTGATGGCGGTGACCAGGCGGTCCTGGCCGCAGCCGACGACGCGGACCTGCCCACCGGTCAGCAGACCGGCCACCAGGTAACTGAAGGCTTCGTTGCGGTCGCCCTGCAGGCGGGTCCGGGCGCCGCGAAGGCCGGGGACGCCCTCGATGACGATGCGGCGATCGGGGCTCAGCTCGATGCGCGCCCCCATGCGCTGCAGGAACAACGCCAACTCCAGGACCTCGGGCTCCGTCGCCGCCCCCCGGATCACCGACTTGCCCTCTGCCAGCGCGGCCGACAGCAGCGCCGACTCGGTGGCCCCCACGCTGGGGTAGGGCAATTCGATGATGGCGCCGCGCAGGCGCGTGCACCGGGCCGAGATGCCGTCGTCGGTCACATCGACCTCGGCGCCCAGAGCCCGCAGGGTTTCGACGTGGAAGTCGACGGGCCGGCCGCCCAACTGGTCGCCGCCGACCCGGGGTACGAACGCCTCGCCTGTCAGGTGGAGCAGGGGCCCGAGCAGCAGGACCGGAATGCGGTTGAGCCCGCTAAACGACAGGGGTACCGCCGACTTGACCTCCGCCGCCGGGGTGACGGTGATGGCGTTGCCAGACCGCTCCACGCCGGCGCCGATCGCCGTGAGGATGCCCGCCGTGATGTCCACGTCGCCCACATCGGGGACGTTGGTGATCGTGCTCGGCCCTTGACCCAGGATGGCGGCCACCATGTGTTTGGTCACCGCGTTCTTCGAGCCCCGCACTTCCACTTCGCCGCGCAGCGGGCCCGCCGGTTCGATCAGCCAGGCGTCCGACATTCCCAGCAGGGTACTTGGTGCCGGGTGCCCGGCCGCTGGATGGGACGCCCGGCGGCTTGCGCCCGTGTGCCCTCATCGTGTCGCGTGGTGTCCAGACACGTCGTCCTCGTCAACCCGATCTCGGCCGGCCCCACCACTGCTACGCCGAGCACCACTGCCCCCGGTTCGGTGGTGACCATCTATGGCGGGCCGACCGCCACCGCCAACCTGGTCGGCGCCCACAACGACCCGTCCGATTTCTACGGCATCGGTCTCGTACTGGTGGCCATCGTGGTCGCCATCGGCGTCACCCGTCTGCTCTTCCGCCGGCGTGGCGACTCGTCCATCGCCGAGGGGCCCCGTTGAGCGACAGCGGGCTGCGATCCGACACCCACGGGGTGAGCGGCGCCTCGACCAGACGGGCCAGGTTCAGCAGTACCACGTCGTAGTTGACCCGCCAGCCTTTCCACGCCTCCCAGGCCCCGTCCCGGTCGGGTTTGAGGGGCATCCCGACGGCGTCCATCTCGTCCATGGCCTCGTCCCACTCCTCGCGGGACACGCTGATCGGATCACTCGGGCCGGGGTCGTCGTCGTACGCCACCTTGTAGAGATCGGCGATGCGCCGCAGTGCCAGGTAGCCGGCCCGGATGCACAGCTGCACGTCGGGATCCTTGGGGTGCTCGATGGCCGCGGCCCAGAGGCTGGCCCCGTCGAGCAAGGCCCCGGCGCTGGTGATCCACGACCGTTCGGGTTGGGGCGACCGGAACAGCACCAGGATCGGGAAGGTGGTGTGGGTTTCCTCGATGTCGGTGAACCAGGCTTCCCACTGCCGCCACAGCTCGGTCAACCGGTACTGGGCCTCCTCGATGCGGTGGTAACGGATCAGCATGGTCGGCGCCCGCGGCGGGCTGCCGGCGCGCACCTGGAGCAGTGATACCCCGCTCTCGCGGCGGGAGAAAGCCCCGTAGATGCTGGGTAAGAAGGTGATCAACAGGGCGACCAGCAGGAGCCCCAACCCGGCTTCGGTGTAGGTCAGCAGCAGCGGTCCGAGGTGCGGGTCAGTGGTCGTCCCGAGGGTGAAGATCGACGACCCCGACAACTCGATCGACCGCTTCAGGGACCGGCTGGTGACGGCCAGGTACATCAGCGTGTAGCCGGCCATGATGCACACCAGCCAGGTGGCCAGCAACGCCACCAGGGCTACGGGACCCAGCATGGCCATGACCCGATCGCGCCGCTCGTAACTGGCGGATCGGCCGACGCCCAGCCGAAACAGCGCCCGCACCCCACCGGTCACGATCCGCGACATGTTGCTCTGCACGCCGCGCGGCAGGATGGTTGCTCGGACTGCGGAGAACAAGGTGCCGAGCACGATCAGCACCCCGCCTATGAGTGCCAGCGTGTGCAGCGCGGCTCGCATGTCGGCCGCCGGCGGGTCAGGCCACCGAGGCGGCGGCGGGGTCCCAACCGCGCAGGTTGCGCAGACGGGGATCGTTGGAGAACATCTCGACGACCGGGGTGGCCAGGCCCAGCCGGCGCTGGATGCGCTCCAGTTCGAGCTGCTCGTTCCAGAGGACCAGCGTGACGACGAGACCGTCGCGCCCGGCGCGGGCGGTGCGCCCGGAGCGGTGCAGGTACCCCTTGTGATCCTCGGGCGGATCGAAATGGATGACGACGTCGATCCCGTCCACGTCGATGCCCCGGGCGGCCACGTCCGTGGCGACCAGCACGGGCAGCTTGCCGTCGGCGAAGGCGCGCAACGCCCGCTCCCGCAGCTGCTGCCGCAAATCGCCGTGAATGGCTCGGGCGTCGACGCCCTCTTTGCGGAGGGCCTCGGTGAGCCGATCGGCCCCCCTCTTTGTCCGGGAGAACACCAACGACCGCCGGGCGTGCCGGCAGATCGCCGCAGTCACCTTCACCTTGTCCATTTGATGGACGAGGAGAAAACGGTGGGCCATCTCGGTGACCGTCGGCTGCGAGGACTCCACCTCGTGGCGGACCGGGTCGGCCAGGTAGTCGCGGACCAGCCGGTCCACGTCACCATCGAGCGTGGCGGAGAAGAGCATGGTCTGGCGCTCGCGCCCCAGATGGCGGAGCAGCCACTCCACCTGGGGCATGAACCCCATGTCCGCCATGCGGTCGGCTTCGTCGAGGACCAGGACCTCGATCTGGCTCAGGTCGACGTCGCCGCGCTGGCGCAGGTCGATGAGACGGCCGGGCGTGGCCACCACCACATCGGTGCCGTCGGCCAGGGCTTTGATCTGGGCGTCCATGCCGGCCCCGCCGTAGCACGGCGTCAGGTCCAGCCCCACCTTCTCGGCGAGGGGCAGCAGGACATCGGCCACCTGGCGGGCCAGTTCCCGGGTAGGGACGAGCACCAGGCCGCGGGGTCGCCGCGACCGGGGGCCGGGCCGGCCCGAGTCGAGGCGCTGCAGCATGGGCACGCCGAAGGCCAGGGTCTTGCCGGACCCGGTCTTGGCCTTGCCGCACACATCGCGGCCCGCCAGGGCGTCGGCGATGGTGAGAGCTTGAATAGGGAAGGGGTCGGTGATGCCTTGGGATTCAAGGGCGATCACCAGTTCGGGCGCCGCCCCGAGGGCGGCGAACGAGCCGGGCAGCTCGGTTGGTTGCAAACCTGCTCCTGTTGCTTCTGGGTGGGTGACCGGAATCGGAGATCCCGGACGGGTCGGCCGGGCAGGATGAACAGGCCGGCCGCCCGGACGACCCGTGTGGTCGTCCGGCACGCGCCACTCATTCTAGCTGGCCCGGTCGCCGTCCTAGGTGCTGGCTAGCCTGCAGCGCCATGACGATGCCCTTGTGGACCGAATCAGCGGGGGGTGAACCGCGACGCGTGACGCTGATCCGCCTGGCCGGCGAGATCGCCCGCGCCCTCGGTGGCGTAGGCCGCGTCGCCGTGGAGGGGGAGGTGTACCGGCCCACCACGTCGCGGGGCGGGTGGGTGTTCTTTACCCTGCGGGACCGAGCCGCTCAGCTCGACGTCAAGGTACCGTCCGGCAATGTGCGGCGCAGCCGGACGGTGCACGGTGAGCGGGTCTGCGTGGTCGGCGTGCTGCAGTGGGCCAACGACCGGGGGCAGGTGCACCTCGTCGCCGAGGAGGTCACGCCGGTTGGTGAGGGGGCCATCGCCGAGCTGATCGCCGATACCCGCCGGCGGCTAGGCGGCGAGGGCCTGCTCGACCGGCCCCGTCGGCCAATCCCCCTTCTGCCGGCGGTGATCGGGGTGGTGTGCGGCACCGACGCCGCGGTCCGGAGGGACATCGAGTCCGTGGCCGCGGTGCGGTTTCCCGGGTACCCGCTGTGGTTCGAGGAGACGACGGTGTCCGGGCCGGGCGCCTCGCTGACCATCGTCGAGGCCTTGGAGGCGGTCGTCAGCCGGCCCGGCGTGGAAGTGGTGATTATGGCTCGGGGAGGCGGGGACGGCCCGTCGTTGTTGCCGTGGAGCAGCGAGGAGGTGTGCCGGGCGGTGGTGGCCTGCCCGGTGCCGGTGGTGTCGGCGATCGGGCACGAGGGGGACCGGCCCCTCTGCGACGAGTTGGCGGACGTGCGGTGCGGGACGCCGTCCATCGCCGCCGGGGTGGTGGTGCCGGATCAGGCCGGGTTGGTGGGGGCGCTCGACGGGCGGCTTACGGTGGCGGCCGATTTGTTGCAGGCCCGCTTGGAGCTGGCGGGCCGGCGGCTGGGGGCGGTGGAGCCGCGCCGAGCCCTGGGTCAAGGGGTGGACCGGGAGACGCACCGGCTGGCTCGCTACACCGACCGACTCGAGCATCTGCACCCGAGTCGGCGCCTCCGCGAGTGCCGGGTCCGCTTGGGCGCCGTTGACTGGCGCCGGCCAACCTGGGAGCAACTGGCTCGGGCCGAAGGACGGCTGGGCGCCGAGCTGCGACACCTGCGGGCCCTGTCGCCGGCCCGCACCCTCGAACGGGGCTACGCCGTGGTCACCGGACCCGACGGTGTGGTGGTCCGGCAGGCCGGATCCTTGCGGGTCGGCGATCCGATCGCCGTGCGCCTGGCGGCGGGGGGAGTAGCGGCGACGGTGACGGCGATCGATGCCGATGACGGAGCGAGCGAATGAGTCAACAACACAGTTCAGACAGTGCAGCGGGCCAGGACGGACGGACGTTCGAGGATCTCATGACGGAGCTGGAAGCCGTGACCGAACGGCTGGCAGCTGGCGATCTCGGCATCGAAGCCGCCGCCGACCTCTATGAGCAGGCCGAGCGGTTGCACGCCCGGGCCACCGAACGGCTGGCGCAGGTG
>DASXZS010000244.1:0-13575 GCA_036501785.1 Acidimicrobiales bacterium
TACGGGCTGGCGTACGGCATGGAGTCCTACGGACTGGCCCAGCGGCTAGGCATCCCCGTGGAAGAGGCGGCCGGAATCCTCAAGGCCTACTTCGAGGGGTTCCCCAACGTGCGGGCCTACATGGACCGGGTGGTGGCGGAGGCCCGGGACCGCGGCTACACCGAGACCCTGTTCGGCCGGCGCCGGCTCATCCCCGAACTGCAGTCGAGCCGCTACCAGATCCGGGCCGCGGGGGAACGCCAGGCCATGAACGCGGGGATCCAGGGCCTGGCCGCGGACATCTTCAAGGTGGCCCTGGTTCGCCTGGACGCCCGGCTGGCGCGAGCGGGCCCGGCCGGCCCTGGAGGCCACCAACCGGGTTTGGCCAGCCGCCTCGTCTTGCAAGTCCACGACGAGGTCATCCTGGAGGTGCCCCCCGACGAGGAGGAGGCCGCGGCGGCGGCGGTGGCCGAGGCCATGACGGGCGCGGCTGACCTGCGGGTCCCGCTCACCATCAACGTGTCGTGGGGGGCCACCTGGGCGGACGCCAAGGGCTAGACGAGGAACTGCTCGGCTCGTTGCCGGCAGTGCTCGACTCGGTGCAGCGCAACGCGGTCCCCGCCCTGGAGCTCATCGGCCAGGAGCTCCTGCTGGAGTTCGAGTTCGCCGATGACACCGCCAGCGACTTCGAGTCCTACGACGCGGTGGCCGCGGACCGGGCCGCCCAGGCCGGCGCGCCGAAGCAATAGCCAGCCCGGCCCGGCTCAATCGACCGGCTGCGCCCCGAGTGCGGCCCGCTGGCGGTCGCGGATGTCCCGGGTCTGCCCGAACACCAACAAGAACATGGCCTCCCTCAGCAACCGGGCGGCCGGCTGGCCCGACTCCACCGAGCGACCGCCACCCGCCGCCACCAACGCCGTCGCGGCCCGCGCCGCCAGCAGCGACGCCTCGGCCCGGGCCGCCGCCACGGTGGATGGCGTCGCCGCGTCCAATCCGGACCGGGCGGCGCGGACCGCGTCGTCCAGCCCCGAGCGGCCCAGCAGCCGGGCGCAGCGGGCGGCCACCCCGACCGCGAGGTAGCCGTTGAGCTGCCGGCCGGCGGTGTCGCGCTGCTGCCAGTCGGCGAAGGGCTCGATCCCCACCACCCGAGATGCAGGCACGGAGAGGCCGTGCCACTCCCAGCGCACGGTCGCGGAAGCGTCGAGGGCGTCGAGCCGCACCGGGGTGACGGTGGACGCCGGCCCGGCCACGGCGTCGAGCCATACCCACACCACGTCGTCGCCGGCCCGCGCCCCCGCCAGCACCACGTCGACCAGCCCCCAACCAGTCACCCACGGGGCGTGCCCGTCCACCACCCAGCTGCCCTGAGGGCCCGCCGCGGCCACCGCGGTCGGCGCTCCGGGCCGCCGCAGGGCGGCGTAGGCGATCCCGGACCGCACCCGGCCCCGGCAGAGCGGCTCCAACCAACGATCCCGCTGCGTCGGCCCGGCGCCCGCCATGGCCCGGACCGGGCTGTGGTGCTGGATCCACACGAAGGCCGTCACCAGGCTGGCCCCGCCCAGCGCCTCCACCACCCGCCCGGCCGTCAGCGGGTCGGCGTCGAAGCCGCCGCGATCGAGCGGCCCGAACAGCCCGTAGAGCCCGGCCTCCGCCAGGGCGTCGAGGTAGGCCCGGGGCACCACCGGGGCGGAGTCGATCTCGGCCGCATGGGGGAACAGCAGGTCCTCGGCGATGCCGACAGCGGCCTGCTTCGGGTCGTCGGCCACGCCCTAGTCTGACCCGGTCATGGGCATATCCGGCCGGGAGTTTGAAGCCCTCGCCGCCCATGCCCGCGAGGCGTACTTGCGGTACTCGTTTACCAAGGGCACCCAGCAGGAGGTGGCCTTTCTCGTCGAGGTCTTGGGGCTGCGGCCGGGCATGCGCGTCCTCGACGTCGGGTGTGGGCCCGGCCGCCATGCCCATGCCCTGTCGGAACGCGGCGTTGAGGTGGTGGGCGTCGACATCGCTGCCGCCTTCCTGGCTGCCGCGGGGCCCGGTAACTGGGTGCGGGCCGACGCGCGGCGGCTGCCCTTTTCCCCGAAGTCGTTCGATGCGGCAATCTCGCTGTGTCAGGGCGGTTTCGGCTTGCTCGGCGGCGCCGACGACGCATGGGTCCTGGTGCAGATGGCCGGCTCAGTGAAAGAGGGTGGCCGGGTGGCGGTTTCGGCCTTCTCCGCTTACTTCGCGGTTCGTCACCTCGAGCCCAGGGATACCTTCGACGCCGCGACGGGGGTCAACCACGAGCGAGCCGAGGTGCGAGATCCGGCGGGCCGGGTGGAGGGGTTCGACCTGTGGACCACGTGCTTCACGCCGCGGGAGTTGCGGCTCATGGCCGCCGGCGCCGGGCTGCAGGTGACCGGCCTGTGGGCGGTCCGTCCCGGCGACTACCAGCGGCGCCCACCCGACCTCGAACACCCGGAGTTTCTGCTGACAGCATCGGTGTAGCATTGATGCGGCGGCGAACGGCTTGCTGCTCCCTCTCTCCACAACCCTTACCGGGGGGAGGCTTCTGTCCGGAAAGAAGGCGACGACTCCATATGTCCGACACGACGACCACCCCTGCAGCACCAGCTCCCCCTCTTGCTCCTGGTCCCGAGATGGGGACCTTCGACGAGGACGGCGAGTACACCCCCCGCCAAGTGGTCGCCGACGATCTCGGGGGCACCTCGCTGGAGGATGCCATCGCCGGGACCATCGTGGAGTTCGAGGACGGCGACATCGTGTCGGGGACCGTCGTCAAGGTCGACAAGGACGAGGTGCTGCTGGACATCGGCTTCAAGTCAGAGGGCGTGATCCCGGCCCGGGAGCTGTCGATCCGTCACGACGTCGACCCGCACGAGATCGTGTCACTCAACGACCGCATCGAAGCCCTGGTGCTCCAGAAGGAGGACAAGGAAGGCCGGCTGATCCTCTCCAAGAAGCGGGCCCAGTACGAACGGGCCTGGGGGACGATCGAGGAGATCAAAGAGCGCGACGGCGTGGTCTCCGGCCCCGTCATCGAGGTCGTCAAGGGTGGCCTCATCCTCGACATCGGCCTGCGCGGCTTCCTGCCCGCATCTCTGGTGGAACTGCGCCGGGTGCGGGACCTGCAGCCGTACGTGGGCCGCCACCTCGACGCCAAGATCATCGAGCTGGACAAGAACCGCAACAACGTGGTGCTGTCCCGGCGGGCCTGGCTGGAGGAGACGCAGAAGGAGCAGCGCGACGAGTTCCTGACCAACCTGAAGCCCGGAGAGGTCCGCCACGGCGTGGTGTCCTCTGTCGTCAACTTCGGGGCCTTCGTGGACCTGGGTGGCATGGACGGTCTCATCCACGTGTCGGAGCTGTCGTGGAAGCACATCGACCACCCGTCGTCCGTGGTGGCGGTCGGCGATGAGGTCGAGGTGCGGGTGCTCGACGTCGACATGGACCGCGAGCGCATCAGCCTGTCGCTCAAGGCCACCCAGTCCGACCCGTGGCAGGAGTTCGCCAACGCCCACCGGGTGGGCGAGCTGGTGTACGGGCGGGTCACCAAGCTGGTGCCGTTCGGGGCGTTCGTGCAGGTCGGGGAGGGCATCGAAGGGCTGGTGCACATCTCCGAGATGGCCAACCACCATGTCGACCTGCCCGAGCAGGTGGTCAGCCCCGGCGAGGAGCTATGGGTCAAGATCATCGAGATCGACCTGCAGCGGCGCCGGATCAGCCTGTCGATCAAGCAGGCCGCGGAGGGCGGCGAGGTGGCGGCCGAGTACCGCGAGGCCTTCGGCGAGCACGCCTACGACGAGCAGGGCAACTACATCGGTGCGGCTGGCTTCGCCGGCTTCGAGCCGGAGTCCGAGGCCCAGGCGGCCTGGGCCGAGTACCTGGAGAACGGCGGGGACGCCGGGGCCCAGGATGGTGAGCCGGTCGAGGAGCCGGCTGCCGAGGGCGCCGCGGCCGGCGAGCCAGAGGCCTAAACGAGTCGCACGACCCGGTCGCCGCGGCGGATCGTCCCTGGTTGGATGACCCGGGCGTTGTGGCCGCGGGGGTTGAGGGCCGGCGCCGGCCGCCGGCCGCCGGCTCGAGTCTGGCCCGGCCGGATCCCGATCAGAGCCGGGTCCACGCCTCGCTCAGCACACTGCGCAGCGTCTCCCCGATGAGGTCGAAGTGCTCCTGCTCGCAGATCAGTGGCGGGGCCAACTGCACCACCGGATCGCCGCGGTCGTCGGCCCGGCAGACGAGGCCGGCGTCGAACAAGGCCCCGGAGAGGAAGCCCCGCAGCAGCCGCTCGCTCTCGTCATCGTCGAAGGTCTGGCGAGTGTCCTTGTCCTTAACGAGCTCGATCCCGTAGAAGAATCCATCGCCGCGTACGTCACCGACGATCGGCAGATCCCGCAACCCGTCGAGCACGGCCCGGAACGCCCCGGCCCGGGCGGCCACCCCGCCGACGAGGTCCTCCTTCTCGAACAGGTCCAGGTTGGCCAGGGCCACGGCGGTGGAGACCGGGTGCCCGCCGAAGGTGAAGCCGTGGGAGAAGGTGGCGGTCCCGTGCAGGAACGGCTCCATCAGGCGGTCGTCCACGAGCAGGGCCCCGAGCGGCGAGTAGCCGCTGGTCATGCCCTTGGCGCAGGTGATCATGTCCGGCTGGTAGCCGTAGCGCTGCGAGCCGAACCAGGCGCCCAGCCGGCCGAAGGCGCAGATCACCTCGTCGGAGACCAGCAGCACGCCGTGGCGGTCGCAGATCTCCCGCACCCGCTGGAAGTAGCCCGGCGGGGGAGGGAAGCAGCCGCCCGAGTTCTGGACCGGCTCGAGGAACACCGCGGCCACCGACTCCGGGCCCTCCATGTTGATGTGGCGCTCGATGTCATCCGCGGCCCACATGCCGAAGGCGTCCAGGTTGTCGCCGTGTTCGGGCGCCCGGTAGAAGTTGGTATTGGCCACCCGGACCGATCCCGGTACCAGCGGCTCGAACGGCTCCTTTATGGAGGGCAGCCCGGTGATCGACAGGGCCCCCATGGTGGTGCCGTGGTAGGCGATGTCACGGGACAGGACCTTGTAGCGGCCGGGCTGGCCGGTGGCTCGGAAGTACTGGCGGGCCAACTTCCACGCCGACTCCACCGCTTCGCCGCCGCTGGTGGTAAAGAACACCCGGTTGATGTCGCCCGGCGCCAGCGAGGCCAGCCGCTCGGAGAGCTCGATGGCGCTGGGGTGGGCGTAACTCCACAGCGGGAAGTAGGCCAGCTGGCCCGCCTGGC
This sequence comes from Acidimicrobiales bacterium, assembly GCA_036501785.1. GTDB lineage: Bacteria > Actinomycetota > Acidimicrobiia > Acidimicrobiales > Palsa-688 > PALSA-693. The sequence continues at coordinate 5,232 of DASXZS010000244.1, forward strand.
GGGCGGCGGCCTCCGCCAGCTCCTGGCGGCCGTGGCCGGCCTGCACCACGAACAGCCCGGACAGCCCGTCGAGGTAGCGCCGCCCTTTGCTGTCCCACACCCACGGCCCTTCGCCCCGCACCATGACCGGCACGTCGTGATCGGCGTAGGTGCTCATGCGGGTGAAGTGCATCCACAGGTGGCGTTTGGCCGCGTCCTGGAGGTGGCGGTCGTCGGCGGTCGGTCCGGTCATCGAGTCCCCCATTGGTAGGTCTCCTTGGCGATGTGCAGGTAGACGAACGCCTCGGTGCTGCGCACCCCGGGGATGGTCCGTACGGACTGGTCGATGACGCGCAGCAGATGGTCGTCGTCCTCGCAGACGAGCTCGACGAGGATGTCGAACTGGCCGGCGCAGATCACCACGTACTCGGCTTCCGCCAACCCCGCCAGCTTGTCCGCGACCGAGCTGATCTCGCCCTCGACGGTGATCCCCAGCAGGGCCATGCGGTGAAAGCCCACCGCGGCGGCGTCCGTCACCGCCGCGATCTGGATGACCCGCTCCTCGATCAGCTTCTGCACCCGCTGGCGGATGGCCGCTTCCGATAGACCGACGGCCCGGGCGATGGCGGCGTACGACCGCCGGCCGTCCTCCTGCAGCTGCTCGATGATGCGCTTGCTGACCTGGTCGAGACCACCCTTGTTGTCGCGGATCGAAGCGTCCCTCAGGCTCACAACGACGGATTCTATCGAATTGACCACCACGAAGTAAAGGATTCCCTTGCGCGCTGGCGCAGGTGTGACATGATGGCGTGATCCTGATGCCGAGATGCAGAGATCCCAGGGGGATGAGCCCATGACCGAACGGCCCATACTCGAGAGGCTGAGCAACTTCGTGGACGGGGCGCCGGTGGAGGCCAAAGACGGCCGGGCCACCCGGGTGGTGGACCCGAGCGCCGGCGAGGCCTATGCGGAGGCCCCGCTCTCGGGCCCGGAGGACGTCGACCTGGCCTGCCAGGCCGCGGCGGCGGCCTTCGAAAGCTGGCGGGACACCACGCCGTCGGAGCGCAGCCGCATGCTGCTCAAGTTGGCCGACGCCATCGAGGCCCGGGCCGAGGACTTCATCGCCGCGGAGGGGCGCAACACCGGCAAGCCGCTGGCCCTGACCCGGTCGGAGGAGGTCCCCCCGATGCTGGATCAGATGCGGTTCTTCGCCGGGGCCGCGCGGGTTCTGGAGGGACGCAGCGCCGGGGAGTACCTGGCCGGGCACACGTCGTGGATCCGCCGGGAGCCCATCGGGGTGGTGGCCCAGGTGACCCCGTGGAATTACCCCATGATGATGGCGGTCTGGAAGATCGCCCCGGCGCTGGCGGCCGGCAACGCCGTGGTGCTCAAACCGTCGGACACCACGCCGGTCACCACCGTCATGCTGGCCGAGCTGGCGGGGGAGATCTTCCCCCCAGGGGTGTTCAACGTGATTTGCGGCGACCGCGACACCGGTCGAGCCCTCGTCACGCATCCCGTTCCCCAGCTGGTGGCCATCACCGGTAGCGTGCGCGCCGGCCGCGAGGTGGCGGCCGCGGCCGCCGAAGATCTCAAGCGGGTCCACCTCGAGCTCGGCGGCAAGGCGCCGGTGATCATCTTCGACGACGTGGACGTGGCCAAGGCAGCCGAGAACATCGCCATCGCCGGGTATTTCAACGCCGGCCAGGACTGCACCGCGGCCACCCGGGTGCTGGCCGGGCCGAAGGTGTACGGCGACATGGTCGACGCCCTGGCCGAGCAGGCCCGCGGCACCGAGTACGGCGGCCTGGACCAGCCCGATGTGCTGTTCGGTCCCCTCAACAACCCCGACCAGCTTGAGCGCGTGAGCGGCATGGTGGCCAGGGCGCCCAGTCACGCCCAGGTGGTTGCGGGAGGGGAGGCGCCCGGCGGACCGGGCTACTTCTTTCCCCCGACGGTGGTGGCGGGCGTCGAGCAGGGCGACGAGTTGGCCCAGAGCGAGATCTTCGGCCCGGTCATCACCGTGCAGCGCTTCACCGACGAGGACCAGGCGGTGGCCTGGGCGAACGGGGTGGAGTACGGCCTGGCGTCCAGCGTCTGGACCCGGGACCACGGCCGGGCCCTGCGGGTGTCGCGGCGGCTGGACTTCGGTTGCGTGTGGATCAACACCCACATCCCCCTGGTGGCCGAGATGCCCCACGGGGGCTTCAAGCACTCCGGCTACGGCAAGGACCTCTCCATGTACGGACTGGAGGATTACACCCGCATCAAGCACGTCATGAGCAGCATCGACTAGAGGACCCGCGACCACACGAGCAGGGTCATCGAGCAACCGGCCCAGGCCCAGAGCGCCGGCGGTGAAGGCAAAGGGCCTCAAGGGGCGGGGCCGTGAGCCCGTCGTTCGTCAAGGGTGAGACACTCGACAAGAAACCGCCATCCTGGTACCGGACAACTCGTAGGAGGAACCTGGTGAAGATCGGCGTCCCGTCAGAGGTAAAAAATAACGAGTACCGCGTGGCGTGCACGCCCTCCGGTGTGCACGAGTTGGCGCGCCATGGCCACCGAGTCCTGGTGCAGCGCGGGGCGGGCACCGGGTCGTCGCTCCCCGACGTGGATTTCGCCGCGGCCGGGGCGGTCCTGACCGACAGCGCCGACGAGGTGTGGGGCGAGGCCGACCTGGTCCTCAAGGTCAAAGAGCCGGTGGCGGAGGAGTACCACCGGTTGCGCAAGGACCTGGTGCTCTTCACCTACCTGCACCTGGCCGCCTCTCGGGCGTGCACCGAAGCCTTGCTGGCGGCGGGCACCACGGCCATCGGCTACGAGACCGTCCAGCTGCCCGACGGGTCGCTCCCGCTGCTGGCGCCCATGTCCGAGGTGGCCGGTCGCATGGCCCCCCAGGCCGGTGCCCATCACCTGCAGCGCGACGGGGGCGGCCGGGGCGTGCTCATGGGCGGGGTGTCAGGCGTCTACGCCGCCAAGGTGGTCGTCATCGGCGCCGGCGTGTCAGGCATGAACGCCGCAGCCATCGCCCTGGGCATGCAGGCCGAGGTGCTCCTGCTCGACAAGAACATCGCCCGGCTACGCGACGCCGACCGCATCTACCAAGGTCACTGCCAGACGGTGGCGTCCAACGCCTACGAGATCGAGCGGGCCGTGCTCGACGCCGATCTGATCATCGGGGCGGTGCTGGTGCCCGGGGCCAAAGCCCCCATGCTGATCAGCAACGACCTGGTCTCGCGCCTGAAATCCGGGTCGGTGCTGGTGGACATCGCCATCGACCAGGGGGGCTGCTTCGAGGACTCACGGCCGACGACCCACGCCGATCCGGTGTACAAGGTGCACGACTCGGTCTTTTACTGCGTGGCCAACATGCCGGGCGCGGTGCCACACACCTCCACCTACGCCCTGACCAACGTGACGCTCCCGTACGCCCTGGAGATCGCCAACCGGGGCTGGCGGGACGCCTTGCGCGCCGACCCGGTGCTGGCGTTGGGGCTCAACACCCACGACGGCATCATCACCTACCCGTCCGTGGCCGAGGCCCACGGGTTGCCGGCGGGGTCGTTGGAGGCGGTGCTGGCGTAGGGCCGCGGGGCCGGCGCGGGTACGGCTTTCGCCCGCGGATCAGGCGCCGCGGCGGCGCTTGATCTCGGTGACCGAGGCCGAACCCCGCGTCGACGCCGAGTCGGGGCCGCGCTCGGGGTGGTCGCGGCGCGAGCCGCCTTCTCGCCCCTCTTCGAGCAGGGCCCGGATGCCCTCGGCGGGGTAGCGGCGGTGCCCGCCGGGCGTTCGCACGGAGGGGATCTGACCGCGCTTGGCCCACTCCGAGACGGTGCGCTCGGACACCTGAAAGAGGGCAGCCACGTCCGACGTGCGGAGCAACTGCCCCTCCAAGGCGTGCGGCACGTCGGAACCGAACAAGAGACTCAGTAGCTGGTGGCGGTGGGTTTCCTGTGCGTCGTCGCTCATGCTCACCTCCGTCCCCCTCGAGATGTCGCGCCGTCTCGATGCGGCGGGGCCCACATCTCTGTCAGGAGCCTCCCTGGCCCGGCTCCCGCTGGCAATGGTCCGAACGGACCATTGTCCGATCCAGTCGGACTAGTCCGCTCGACCAAGTGGGCGGCCGCTACCGTGGCGCCCCATGCTGCTCGTCGCCCTCACTGGCGGGATCGGTTCCGGCAAGTCGACGGTCGCCGCCCGCCTGGCGGACCGGGGCGCCGCCGTGGTGGATGCCGACGCCGTCTCCCGTCAGATCGTGGAGCCGGGTGGCCCGGCGTACCAGCCGATCGTCGACCGCTTCGGCCCCGGAATCGTTCAGGTCGACGGCCGCCTCGACCGGCCCGGCCTGGCGGCAGTTGTCTTCGCCGACCCGGCCGCCCTGGCCGACCTCAACGACCTGACGCACCCGGTGATCGGACTGGTCATGGCCGAACGGGTCGCGCAGCTGGTGGCGGACCATCGCATCGTGGTGCTCGATATTCCCCTGCTCACCATCGTCACCAGGGATCTCTTCGAGCTGGCTGCGGTCATCGTCGTCGATGTTCCTGAGGATGTGGCCGTAGCCCGGCTGGTGGCCCACCGGGGCTTCGGCGAGGCCGACGCCCGGGCCCGGGTGGCGGCCCAGATCAGCCGGGAGGAGCGGCGCGGGCTCGCTGACCTGGTCGTGGACAACAGCGGGGATTGGTCCGCCCTCGAACCACAGATCGACCGGGCCTGGACTTGGCTGCAGGAGCGGGCCGCCCGCGTCTGATCGTCACAGGGCCCCGGTACCATCGCGTTCATGCCGGATTTCCAGGTGGTGTCGGAGTTTTCGCCCGCCGGGGACCAGCCGACGGCCATTGCCGAGCTGTCCGCCGGGGTCCTGGCCGGCGATCGCTTCCAGACCCTGCTGGGCATCACCGGCAGCGGCAAGAGCGCCACCGTGGCCTGGACGATCGAGGCGGTCCAACGCCCCACCCTGATCATCGCCCCCAACAAGTCGTTGGCCGCCCAGCTGGCCAACGAGATGCGGGAGTTCTTTCCCCGCAACCGGGTGGAGTATTTCGTCAGCTACTACGACTACTACCAGCCGGAGGCGTACCTCCCGTCGAGCGACACCTATATCGAGAAGGACAGCTCGATCAACGATGAGATTGACCGGCTGCGCCATTCGGCCACCTCGGCCCTGCTGACCCGGCGTGACACCATCGTGGTGGCCTCGGTCAGCTGCATCTACGGTCTGGGGTCGCCGGAGGAGTACGCGGACCGCATCCTGCACTTGCAGCGGGGCGTGGAGCAGGACCAGCGGGCCATCCTGCGCCGGCTGGTCGACATGCAGTACGAGCGCAACGACACCAACCTGGTGCGGGGCAAGTTCCGGGTCCGGGGCGACACCATCGAGGTCCACCCCGCCTACGAGGAGCACGCGGTGCGGATCGAGCTCTTCGGTGACGAGATCGAGCGGATCACCACCGTCGACACCCTGACTGGCGAGCAGCTCGGAGCGCCCGACGAGCTGGTGATCTTTCCCGCGACCCACTACGTGGCGGGCGACGAGCGCATGAAGGTGGCCATCGGGGGCATCGAATCCGAGCTCCAGGCGCGGCTGGCGTGGTTCGAGAAGGAAGGCAAGTTGCTCGAAGCGCAGCGGCTGCGGATGCGGACGTCCTACGACCTGGAGATGCTCGCCGAGGTGGGCGTCTGCTCGGGCATCGAGAACTACAGCCGCCACATCGATGGTCGCCGGCCCGGGGAGCCACCCCACACCCTGCTGGACTTCTTCCCCAAGGACTACCTGCTGGTCATCGACGAGTCGCACCAGACGGTGCCGCAACTGCACGGCCAATACCACGGCGACCGCTCCCGCAAGGAGACCCTGATCGAGCACGGGTTCCGGTTGCCGTCGGCGGCGGACAACCGGCCGTTGCGCTTCGAGGAGTTCTACGAGCGGGTCATCCAGTGCCTGTTCCTGTCAGCCACGCCGTCTGATTATGAGATCCAGCAGTCGACCAAAGTGGTGGAACAGATCGTCCGGCCAACCGGCCTCGTCGATCCGGAGGTGGTCGTCAAGCCCACCAAGGGTCAGATCGACGATCTGATCGCCCAGATCCGGGACCGCACCGAGCGGGGCGACCGGGTGCTGGTCACCACCCTGACCAAGAAGATGGCCGAGGACCTGACCGACTACCTCCTGGAGATGGGTCTCCGGGTCCGGTACCTGCACTCCAATATCGACACCATCCAGCGCATCGAGATCCTCCGGGACCTGCGCCTCGGCGAGTTCGACGTGCTGGTCGGCATCAACCTGCTGCGAGAGGGTCTCGACCTCCCCGAGGTGTCACTGGTCGCCATCCTCGACGCTGACAAGGAGGGCTTCCTCCGCGGCGAGACCTCGCTCATCCAGACCATCGGCCGGGCCTCGCGCAACGTCGACGGCCACGTGATCATGTATGCCGACCGGATGACCGACTCCATGCAACGGGCCATCTCCGAGACCCACCGCCGGCGGTCGGTGCAACAGGCTTACAACGCCGAGCACGGCATTGATCCCCAAACCGTGCGCAAGGCCATCACGGACATCCTCGTCATGCTCGGCTCGCGGGACGGCACCGCCCCGGTCCCCGGCCAGGACCGCCGCAACCGCCGGCGGGACCGGGCCCGCAGCGACCTGGCCCAGCTCCCGCACTCGGAGCTGGCCCGCCTCATCTCCACCCTGGAAGAGGAGATGCGCGACGCCGCCGCCGATCTGCGGTTCGAGTACGCGGCCAAGCTCCGCGATGAGATCAACGATCTCAAAGGCGAGCTCAAGGAGCTCTCGCCCCGCTAAGTGGGCGCTCACGGCCCCGGCGCCTCGCGTGCGACCGGGCCGCCGCCGGCTGTCCGCCGGTCCGCGGGCTATGCCCGATGATCTCCGGTAGGCGTGCGGGACCCGTCGTCCAGGATGACCCGGGAGGCCCGGTCCCAGGTCAGGTAGTTCCAGGCCCAGTTGACCAGTACCACCGCCCGGTTGCGAAAGCCGACCAGGAACACCAAGTGAACCCCCAGCCACGCCAGCCAACCAAAAGTGCCTTGGAAGCGCAGGCCGCCGGGCAGCTCGGCCACGGCCGAGCGCCGGCCGATCGTCGCCATGATCCCGTGGTTGTGGTACCGGAAAGAGCGGGTCGGCTTGCCGGCCAGCCGCCGGCGGATATTGCGGGCAGTGTGCCGGCCCCCCTGGATGGCGACCTGGGCCAACTGGGGGAGGGGCGATCCGTCCCGGCCGGTCGCCCCGGCCAGGTCGCCGATGACGAACACCTCGGGATGGCCGAGCAGCGACAGATCCGCGCCGACCGCCAGGCTGCCGCCCTTGCCTTTCTCGCCAGGGAACACCGCGGCCAGCGGGTTGGCCTTGACGCCGGCGGTCCAGACCACGGTGTGGGTGGCCACCGACGTGCCGTCCTCGAAAGTAACGCTCTCGCCCGTCATCTTGGCCAGCTTGGTGGCGAAGCGGACCTCGACGCCCTTCTCCTCGAGGGTCCGCAGGGCGGCGTGCTGGGACTCGGGCGCGAACCCCGGCAGCAGGTGGTCGGTCATCTCCACCAGGATCACCCGGGCCTGGGTCAGGTCCAGGTGATGGAAGTCGGCGGCCAGGTTGTGGCTGATCAGCTCGGACAGGGCCCCGGCCAGCTCCACGCCGGTCGGCCCCCCGCCGACCAGCACGATCGTGAGGGCGCCCGGATCGACGCCGCCCGGGCGGGCCGAGTCCGCCTGCTCGAAGGTGGTGAGCACGTGGTTGCGCAACCGCACTGCGTCGGGGAGGGTCTTGAGCGGATAGGCGTGCTCCTCGACGCCGGGGATGCCGAAATCGCTGGTGGACGAGCCGGCCGCCAGGATCAGGAAGTCGTAGGGCAGCGTCGGCTCGCCGTCGATCTCGACCACCCGCTGCTCCAGGTCCACCCCGGAGACGCGGCCCAGCCGGACGCTGATGTTGGGGTGTCGGCCGTAGATGGACCGGATGGGGTGGGCGATGTCGTCGGCTCCGAGACCGGCCGTCGCCACCTGATAGAGCAAGGGCCAGAACCCGTGGTAGTTGTCCCTGTCGACCACGGTGATATCCACGGGCGCCGGCGCCAGCCGGGTGGCGGCGTTGAGGCCACCGAAACCGCTGCCGACGATGACGACGCGGGGGCGAACGGGCATACCAGGGTTGTACCCGCGGGAGCTCGGCATGCGCGCGTCGAACGTCTGTTCGCTGGTACCCTGGTGTAGTGCCGGAGAAGGTGGACAGCAGCAAACTGGTGGTGCGCGGCGCCCGGGAGCACAACCTCCGCAACGTGTCGGTGGACCTGCCGCGCGACAAGCTCATCGTGTTCACCGGGCTGTCGGGATCCGGCAAGAGCTCCCTGGC
>DASXZS010000245.1:0-3851 GCA_036501785.1 Acidimicrobiales bacterium
ACGCACAGTGTGCACGTACAGGCGAGGTGGCTCGCACCCCGGTCCCGGCCATCGGGACTGCTCCCGCCGGCCAACGAGGAACGGTTGGTACCGTCCCCGCCCGTGCCGTGTGACCGGTGGGACCAGCAGTGCGACGTGCTCGTGGTCGGCTCCCGCGGGGGCGCGCTGGCGGGCGCCCTGAGCGCCGCCACCGCAGGCCTGCGGGTGGTCGTGATCGGAAAGACCGAGCTGTTCGGCGGCACCACCGCCTACTCGGGTGGCGGCCTGTGGATCCCGCTCAACCCGGCCAACACCCGGGCCGGGGGTGGAGGACTCCGAGACCTCGTGGAGCGCTACCTGGATGCCACCGTGGGCCCGGACCGCCGGGAGCTGCGCGACGCCTACCTGGCGGCCGGCCCGGGGGTCATCGCCGAGCTGGAGCACGCCGGGGGCATCTCCCACATCCCGTGCTGGTTCGTCGTCGACCAGGCCCACGTGGACCGCTACGGGTTCGCCACCAACCGGCCCGGCCGCGACATCAAGCCGGAATGGTTCGACAGCGGCGCAGTGGTGCAGGCCGCCTCGCTGGGGGAGCTGGCCGGCGCCATCGGCGTCCCGGGCGCGGCGTTGGGGGCACGGTCGACGAGTTCAACCAGTTCGCTCACAGCGGCGTCGACGAGCAGTTCCACCGGGGCGAGTCCGCCTTCGACCGCTTCTTCGGCGACGCCAGCCGCCAGCCGAACCCGAATCTGGGCCCGGTGGAGACACCCCCCTTCTACGCCTGGAAGGTGCTGCCGGCCGACCTGGGTACCAAGGGTGGGATCCGCTGCGACGGCTCGGCCCGGGCTCTGCGACCGGACGGGTCGGTCCTGCCCGGACTGTACGCCGCGGGCAACACCATGGCGTCGTGGACCAACAACTGCTACCCGGGTCACCGATCGGGTCCGGGCTGGTGTTCGCGGTGCTGGCCGTGCGGGACATGCTCGGCGCGTAACCAGCTTCGATCACCATTTCGGCATCTACCGCTCGACTTCGATGGCCGCCACGGGTCCTGCTGCGCCACACCAACACCAGCACCGGGCAGCCGAATCGAGACGACCGTCCCAGCAAGGGGCGGGTGATCGGTGCCGGGGCGGCGGACCCCGGGCGCCGGTAGCCTTGGCGCCCATGTGCGGGATCGTCGCCGTCCTTGGCCAACCGTCCACCCGGCCGGCGCCGGATCCGGACGCCATCCTGGCCGGCCTCGACCAGGCCGCGGGCCTGCTGGCCGGTGACGACCTCGCTGGACTGACGCCTGCCCTCGCCATGCTGGAGGGCATCGACCGGTCCCTCCGGGGGACCCCTGGTCTGCGCGCCCTGCTGGGCCGGCCCGGCACGGTCGACGAGGTGGCCGCCCGCACGGCCGGTATCGAGGCCGACCTGGTTCGCCTGGAGGACCAACTCGACAGCGGGGTGCTGGACCTGCCGCCGAGCCGCCAGGAGGCGGTCAACGCCACCCTGGTGGCGCTCAAGGACGCCTGGTGGGCCATCGACCGCGACCGGGTGGGCGCGGCCCGGGCGGTCCAGGGTCTCATGCCCGAAGACACCCCGCCGGACGCGCTCGACGGCTGGTGGTCCATCCAGGTGGCCCTGGCCTCCCTCGACCGCCTGGAGGTGCGGGGCCGCGACTCGGCCGGGATCCACGTGCTCGTCGCGGGCGCGGGCATCGAGGGGGACGATCGGGCGCCCGACCCGCTTTTCACCTCCGGCGCGGTCCGGGCCCCCGAGGGGTGCCTGAGCCTGGTGTACAAGGCGGCCGCCGAGATCGGCGAGCTGGGCGACAACGTGAAGGCCCTACGGGCCGCCATCCGCGCCGACGGCCTGCTGGCCCGGGTCTTGGCCGCCCCGGGGGCTCGGACCACGGTGGTCGGCCACACCCGGTGGGCCAGCGTGGGGATCATCTCCGAGGCCAACGCCCACCCCCTCAACTCCGAGGAGGAGGGCGACTCGGCCGGCCCGTACGTGGTGGCGGCGCTCAACGGCGACGTCGACAACCACACCGAGCTGCGCCAGACCGAGGGCCTCCGCCTCCCGCCGGAGATCACTACCGACGCCAAGGTCATCCCGACCATCGTGGCCCGGCGGCTGGGCGAGGGCGCCGGCCTGGCTGACGCCTTCCGGGCCACCGTGGCCCGGTTCGAGGGGTCGGTGGCCATCGCCGCCGCCAGCGCGGTGGCCCCCGATGAGCTACACCTGGCCCTGTGCGGGTCGGGCCAGTCCTTGTATATCGGCTTGGCCGAGGACGCCTTCGTGGTGGCGAGCGAGCCCTACGGGCTGGTGGAGGAGACCTCGCGCTACGTGCGCATGGACGGGGAGGCGACGCAGGGGCAGGTGGTCTGCCTGGGTCGAGAGGGCGCGGGGAGCCTGGCGGCGATGGCCCGGGCTCGCTACGACGGGGGTCCGCTCCCGCTGGAGCAGCGCGAGGTGATCACCGCCGAGATCACCACGAGAGACATCGACCGGGCCGGCTTTCACCATTTCCTGTTGAAAGAGCTGACCGAAGCGCCCAACTCGTTCCGCAAGACCTTGCGGGGGCGGATCGTCGCCGCTGCCGACGGCCGGCTGGCGGTGCGGGTCGGCGAGGACACGGTCCCACCGGCGCTGGCGGCAGCCCTCCGGGACGGCCGGGTGCGGCGGGTCCTGGTGATCGGGCAGGGCACGGCGGCGGTCGCCGGGCAGGCCGTGGCGGCCGCCATCGCCCGCTGCCTGCCGGGCCTGGCGGTGGCCGCCCTGCCGGCGACGGAGCTGTCCGGGTTCGGCCTGGCCGACGACATGAGCGACACCCTGGTGGTGGCCATCAGCCAGTCCGGGACCACAACCGACACCAACCGCACCGTCGACCTGGTCCGCACCCGGGGCGCGCACGTGGTGGCCGTCGTCAACCGACGCAACAGCGACCTGGCGGCCAAATCCCACGGCGTGCTGCACACCTCGGACGGCCGCGACGTGGAGATGAGCGTGGCCTCGACCAAGGCCTTCTACGCCCAGGTGGCGGCGGGTTGGCTGCTGGCGGGGGCCTTGGCCCAGGCCGCCGGCCATCCGACCGCGGCCGGGGTGGACGAGGTGCTGCGGGCCCTGCGCGAGCTGCCGGCGGCCATGGAGAAGGTGCTGGCGCGGCGGGAGGAGATCGGGCGGATCGCGGCGTCGGTGGCGCCGTCGCGCCGGTACTGGGCGGTGGTCGGCAGCGGGCCCGATCGCATCGCCGCCGCCGAGGTGCGCATCAAGCTGTCCGAGCTGTGCTACCGGTCCATCTCCAGCGACGCCACCGAGGACAAGAAGCACATCGACCTGTCCTGCGAGCCGCTGATCCTGGTGTGCGCGGCGGGGCTGCGGGGCCCGAACGCCGATGACGTGGCCAAGGAGATCGCCATCTACCGGGCCCACAAGGCCGCGCCGGTCGTGGTGGCGACCGAGGGGGAGGCCGAGCGGTTCCAGGCCTCGGCCTGGGACGTGATCACCGTGCCGGTGACCGATCCCAGCCTGGCCTTCGTGTTGTCGGCCATGGTCGGCCACCTGTTCGGCTACGAGGCCGCGCTGTCGATCGACGCTCAGGCCCGGCCTCTGCGGGAGGCTCGGGCCGCCATCGAGGCTGTGGTCAGCGCCGGACCCGACGACCTGGTCGACCGGCTGCGGCCGGACGTGCACCGGGTCATCCAGCCGTTCCTGCAGGGTCTGCGGGAGGGCGGCTACAACGGCAACCTGGAGGCGGCGACGGCGGTGCGGCTGGTGTCGTTGTTGCGGTATGCCACCGGGGTCCTGCCCCTCGAGGGTTACGAGTTGGAGTCGGGCAAGATCGGGGTGCCGAGCGCTCTGGTCGCCGATCTGCTGGAGGC
>DASXZS010000246.1:0-5659 GCA_036501785.1 Acidimicrobiales bacterium
CAGCGCGCCATCCAGGACGGGACGGTGCCGCCTTTGGATGACCAGCTGACCTGGGTCAGCTGGCGATACACCATGCCCGACCTCTACCACCACCTGCTGCGCTACGGCGCCGACTTCGACGCCGTGGTCTTCTCGCCATACATGTTCTGGACGACCACCGCGTGCCTGTCTACGGTCGCATCCCGGGCCGTGGTCATGCCCTGCCTCCACGACGAGACGTACGCCCGCCTCGATGTCATGCGGCCGGTCCTGGCCGAGCCGGCGTCGGTGTGGTTTCTGTCCGAGCCCGAGCACGACTTGGCGCACCGGTTGGGACCCGTCGCCCCGCATCACACGGTCACGGGCGCGGGCGTCGAGGTGCCGTCGAAGTACGACCCGGAGGGGTTCCGTACCCGGTATGGGATCCGCCGTCCGTTCGTCCTGTACGCCGGGAGGCGGGAAAAGGACAAAGGTTGGGATTGGCTGCTCGAAACGTTTGCTACTGCTTTGGACGGCGGAGGCTTGGACGATCTCGACCTGGTGACGACGGGGACCGGTGAGGTACATCCTCCGGCGGAGCTGGCTGAGCGAGTCATCGACCTCGGGTTCCTGCCCGACGAGCAGCGCAACGACGCCTTCGCCGCGGCTGTGGCCTACCTCCAGCCCAGCCGGATGGAGAGCTTCTCCCGCACCATCATGGAAGCCTGGCTGGCGGGGACACCGGTGCTCACCATCGAGGACAGCCAGGTGGTCGCCTGGCACTGCCACCGGTCCGGCGGGGGCGCGACCTTCTCTAGTGGCGCCAGCCTCCGCGACCGACTGCGGGAGCTCGTCAGCCAGCCCCAACTCGCCGAGGCGATGGCCAGCCGGGGGCGCCGCTACGTGCTCGACAACTACTCCTGGCCGGTCGTGCTCGACCGCATGGAGACGGACCTCCGAGCGCTGATCGGCGCCAGCACGCCGTGACGACGACCCGCCGGATCCTCGTGGTCGGCACCTACCCGCCGATCCCCCTCCCCGCTGCCGCGGCCACCGTGGCCGCGGTGCGCCAGGCCTGGGCCGACGGCGACGAGGCGACGGTCGTCTCGCCTCGGGTAAGTGCAGCCCACTTGGCGGTCCCGGTGGTGGGGATTTTGGCGGGACGCCGGCTGGCCAACCTACGCCGGCACGCGGCTGCCACCCGCGCCGTGCTGGTGGCCGAGCCGGGCGTGCCGCTGCCGTCCGGGTATGGGCCGATCGCCCGAGCGCGGCAGTGGGAGACGGTGCGCCAGCTGGAGCGGGCCTTCGCCGGTTTTGACCACGTGACGGTGGTACGGACCGGAACGCTCGACATCGCCGGCCCGATCGAGGCTCGGTTGTTGCGGGCCGCCACCGAAGTCGTCGATCACGCCGGCGACGGCCCGCGGCCACCGCTCGGTGTCACCCCTCTCGGACCGGTGGAGGTCCCGCCCCGGGAGCGGCCCCGGCAGATCACCACCGCGATCTTGCGCCGGGTGCTCGGCCGCTATGCCAGCCCCCTGCGGGCCCGCGTCCGGGCCGCTACCGGTCGCTGAGCGCTAGCCGCCAGAGGCTCCGGCCCAGGCCGTGACGACCCGGTCCGCCAACTCCGCATAACGCTCAGTGATGGCCGGCCAGCTGAAATGTCGACGGGCGTATACCGCCCCGTTGGCGGCCAGCCGGTCGCGGAGGGCCCCATCGGCCAGGAGGGTATCGACGGCCACCTCGAAGTCGCCGTACTGGTCGAACCACATGCCGCCGCAGCTGCGCTGGCAATGCTCGACGGTGGGCTCGCACCGCCCGTTGACCAGCACAGCTTTGTTGGCCAGCCACCCTTCCACCACGACCAGGCTGAACGACTCCCAGGCCGACGGACTGATGAGGAATTCGCAGCCGGCGAGCGCCCCCCATTTGACCTCCTCGGACTGGCGACCGGCGACCACGACCCCGCGCGGCACCTCGAGCTCGTCATGAACGGGCCCGAGGAAGACCAGGCGCGGTGCCGTCGGCCGGCGCCGGCGGTACAAGCCCCACAGTTCGGCCAGCAGGTGCGCCCCTTTGGCCCGCTCCACCCGACCCAGGCACAACACAAACCGCTCGTCCGAGCTGAGACCGAGGGCGGCCCGGGCCGCGGCGGGATCGCCGGTGCCTTCGACCACGGCGTTTCCGACGACGCTCGACGGCAGGTGGGCCACCTGGAAGGTGCGCTGGACCAGGTCCCGCTCGGCGAACGAGTTGTAGGAGAAGCCGCCCACCGCCCCGAACACGCCGCCCATGAGTGGCAGGTGCAACTCGGGTTCGTCGTGGGCGGCGCCGTGGAAGATGACCCGCCGGCCGAGACGGGGCACGCCGTGGACCGCCGGCCAAAACAGGTACGGGGTGACGGCGACCAGGTCGCAGTCGGAGTCGGCAGCCTGCCCGATGACGTCGGGACAGACCGGCCCCACCAGCTCGACGAAACGGCGGGCAACCCGATCGGGCACCGCCTCCGGATCCAGGCGGATGGTGTCGTACAGCTCCAGGTAGGCGGGATTCCGTCCGGAACGAGAAGCGTGGCGGTGGACGGTGACGTCGTTGAGACAGGCGTCGCCGGGCGGATACTCGTCGGCCCAGGTCGCCGCCGAAATGGCGCAGGTGGTGAAGACCTCGACCTCCCATGCCCGCAACGCCACCAGGTGCTCGCACAAGGTCCGCAACCAATGCTCGGTCCCGCCGACCACCTCGGTTCCGTAGCGAGGGACGATCAGGCCCAGTTTCACTGGTGGGCCGGGCCGCTCACCGGGACCGCCGGGCCACGACCCGGTAGCTGGCCCCCGACTCGTCGTACTCGGCCGACGAGACGAAGCCAGCCCGGTCCAGGAGGGCGAGCCAGGTTTCGGCCGCTAGCGGCCGGTCTGCGGCCAGATCCGCTTCGGCTGGACCGAGGCGGGTCCGCCACCACCACGGGGCGACCGACACGATCACCAACATCGGCGTGACCCGGGCCAGCTCGGCCAGCAAGGTGCGCACGGTCGCCACCGGTTCGCGCACCCACGGTTCGACAAGCACCGCCGCGCCCAGAGCGCCGTCGCTGACCGATGTCAGATGGGTACGCAGGTCGCCCTGGCGGACGTCGGGATGAGCTCGGTAGCGGTCGCCGTCGGGCACGAGCCCATAGGCGTCCACGCCGCCGGCTCGCAGGATCGCGACCGCCTCTTCCGCGTCGACGCCGAAGCACACAACCCGACCGGGTGGGATGGGCAGGTGCTCGGGCAACTGTTCCTTCCATGCCGCGAAGCCGGCGGCCGGCGCATCCGCAGTGGCCGAGAGCGTCGGTCTCCCCAGATCGGCCGAACGGTCACCTTGATTCTCGACTCGGCGCAGGCGAGCCTCCAGATCAGCCAGCCGGTTGGAGACGGTGCGCAGGGCCTGAGCCACCACGTCGCCGAGGAATAGCGCCTCGTCAGTGTCCGGGTCGTCGGTGAATCCGGGCCGCCCCGAGCCGGCCGGGCCCAGCCGCCAGCCGCGCCGCGTCCGAGAGGGGACCGCCGGGTGGGATCTGACCCGGGTCGCCAGCTCGGCCAGGCGCTCGAGCTTCGGCGCCATTGGCCGGGGGGCCTGCCGGTCCAGTTCCAGACCGAGGCGGGCCTCGTCATCGAGCGGGAACCCGCGTTCGGCGCGCCGGCGAGCAGCTTCGCCCTGAAGGTCGCCAATCATGGCGTCCAAGTCAAAGCCCTCGGGGCCCGGCGGGTCGGGCTGGCTGGTCCTAGCCATCAGAGGAAGAAAACCTATCTGGCCCCGGAGGGCGGCGGCCCGACAGCGGCAGCCGCGCCACGGACGAGCGAGCGACGTCTAAGGGAAGACGACGGAGCACAACGCCTCGCTCAGGCGGTCGAATGTGTGGGCCGCCGCGAATGCCTGCCCGGCTGCCGACAACTCGGCCAGGGCCCCCTCCGATCCGAGCAGGCTGCCGATCTCGCTCGCCAAGGTGGCGGCGTCGTAACCAACGCGACGGGCTACGGTGCCTTCGGGGTACTCCACTGCGGCACCCATGTTGGTGAGGACGGGCACCCCGGAAGCCAAGGCGTCGAGCACGGCCGCCGAGGTCTCTCCGCTGGTGGCGTCCCGGAGCTGGACCGCCAGGGCTGTCCGGTCCAACCAGGCCTCCCAGGCGGCCGAGTCCACCTCGCCGGTCACCTCCACTCGCTCGGCGACGCCCCGAAGCCGGGCCCGGTCCCGGATCACCTCGGCCAGGATTGACGGGCAGGGCCCGACGAATGCCAACCGGCAGCCGACTCGGGCCGCGGCATCGACCAGCAGGTTGGGCTGCTTGGACATGGACACCACGCCGAACGCGGTCACTAGTGGATCACCCTGAATGAGGGCGCCAGTCGGTCGGGATCGCGCCGGCGGGCAGCCGGGCGGCAATACGTGCACCGGAGGATGGGCGGCCAGGGGCGTCAGGTCCAGCAGCACCAGCCGTCGGGCCAACTGCGAGTTGACCAGGATGCCCCGGCACCGCTCCGCGAGGGGGCCGATCAGACCCACCCCGGCAGCAACCAGGTCGAGGTTGCTACGGCCCGCCCGCCGCGCCGCGCCGAGCGGTGCTCTCCCGGGGTAGGCGCGCCGGAGATACCGCGCCAGCCGTTCGGCGAAGACGTCGTCGTCGACATCGGCCAACGCCGTGGTGGCGATGGCGGGCAGGCGAACTTCGTGCAGCCACAACCATCCGGGTTCCCGGAGGGCCAGCTCGACGGTGGGCAGATGGCCGGCGGAGTTGCCCAGGGCGTAGACGACGGCGTCGTAGGACGCCCCCCGGGCCTCGTGCCCGAAAGCCGCGGCGGGCACGTGTGGCACCGAGGCGGGTACGTCGGGGAACGTCAGGCCAGTGGTGACGGCGTCGACGTCGGCGATCCGCGGCAGGCGGTCCAGCAGGTGCAGGTTGTAGGCGCCGATGCCCCCGCCGGCCGGCGGCAAGGGTCCGACCAGGGCCACCTTCGGCCGTTGCCACCCCCGGACCGCGGAACTGGCGGGCGGGCAGCCCTCCAGCTCGTCCAGGGCCCCGATCGCCCGGGCTGCAACCGCCTCCCAGGTCGACACCGACGCCAACTGTTGCTGGGCCGCCAGCACCTCCTCCCGACGCTGGTCGTCGGCCAACAGCCGGGCAATCGAGTCGGCGATGGCGCCGGCGTCGGTGGGATCGAACGTCGCCAGGGGGGTGGCGGCGACCTCGACCAGGGCCGTCGTCGCCGACGTCAGGGCGGGAGTGCCCGAGGCCGCGGACTCGAGGATCGGCAGTCCGGATCCTTCGGCCAGGGACGGCGTCACCGTCACGGCAGCTCGCCGGTAGCAGGCTCGCAGCAACTCGTCGTCGACGGCGCCGGTCATCAGTAGCCGATCGCCTAGCCGGGCGGCTTGGGCCGCATCGGTGAGGCGCTGGCGCCAGGCCTCGGTGAGATCGCCCACCACCACCAGATGCACGTCCCAGCTGCGGTCGACCAGCTGGCCCACCGCGGCGATCAGTCGTTCGGTGCCCTTGCGGGCCTCGCTGCCCCCGACGGTCAACACGTACGGGCGACCTTCGAGGCCGCCCAGGTGGAAGCGCCACAGTTGGTCGTCAGTCCCGTCGAGCGGGCAGAAGTAGGGGGAGACCCCCGCCCCCACGTTCACGACCTGGTCGGGCTGACAGTCGAGAAGCTCGATG
>DASXZS010000247.1:0-1601 GCA_036501785.1 Acidimicrobiales bacterium
CCTGGGATCGGCCGCCGGAAGCGGACCATCCACGCTCACGGCGACGTGGCCGCCATTTCTCTCCGGACCGGCGCCGGCCGGACCCACTCGAAGAGGCTCATGGCGCAGGTCAGCGCGCCGAGTCCGGCACCCAGGGCACAGACGGCGGACCAGCCGCCGGTCGCATAGACCGACCCGGCGGCGATCGACCCCACCGCACCACCGACGAAGTAGCAGACCATGTAGGCGCTGTTGATCCGGCTCCTGGCGTCGGGACGCAGCGCGTAGATGATGGTTTGGTTGGTGATCTGCATGCCCTGTGTCCCGACATCGAGCACGAGGATGCCGATGAGCAACGCCGCCAACGAGGTGCGGCCGAACCATAAGAGGCCGAACGATCCGACCAGGAGCACTCCGGCCACGATGGTCGATGCCTTGGCGCGGTCGGCGTCGGCCAGCTTCCCGGCCAAATTGGCGGCCAGCACGCCGGCGGCCCCGACCAGACCGAAGAGCCCGATCACCGCGTTGGAGTAGTGGTACGGCGAACCGGAGAGCAGGAAGGCGAGGGTCGTCCACAAGACGCTGAAGCAGGCGAAGGCGCAGGCTCCGTGCCAGGCCCGCCGCCGCAGGACGGGCTCGTCAACCAGGAGGCGCAGGGACGACCCGACCAGATGGCCGTAGGAGCGCCGGGGGCGGGGACCCTCGTCGGGCAGCGCCCGCCACAAGATGACGGCGAAGAACACCATGAGGGCGGCCGAGACCCAGTAGATGGCTCGCCACCCGGCCCATTGGGCCACCAGGCCCGACACCGTGCGGGCCATCAGAATCCCCAGCAGCAGGCCGGTCATGATCCGGGCCACCACCCGCCCCCGCCGCTCGGGCGGCGCCAGATCGGCCGCGAACGGGATCATGACCTGCCCGGCCACCGAGGCACACCCGACCGCCAACGAGGCGAGCCCGAAAATGAAGAGGTTGGGCGCCAGCGCGCAGCCGATCAGGGCCACGACGGCAACGAGGAAGATCTGCACCACCAGTTTTCGGCGGCGGAAGAGATCGCCCAGGGGGACGATCAGGAGCAGGCCGGCGGCATAGCCGATCTGGGCGCTGGTGATGACCAGTGCGGTCGTGCCGGCGCCGCTGTGGAAGTCACGCCCGATGTCGTGCAGGACCGGCTGGGCGTAGTAGAGGTTGGCCACAACCGCACCGGTGGCGACGGCCATGACGGCAACGAGGCCTCGAGACAACCCCCCTGAGGCCACCGGTGTCGGTGAAGCGGTGGTCACCGTTTCAGGGTACCGGGTGAGCATCGCCCACCTCTCGAGCCCGGGTGGGCTCGGCCCGCTGGTTCAGACGTGACCGCCGCGCCGGCTCTCGGCGGTCACGCCGGTCAGCGCGGTGAGGATCAGGGGGACACCGAGGAACGCCAGCCACGAACCGAACACCAGGGCCAGCACGGTGAGGAAGGCGCCCATGCCCAGGACAAAGGGCCAGATGGAGGAGCTGGGGAAGGAGTCGATCACGCCCGCCCCCTCGGCGATGGTGGCGTCATCGCTGTCGGACGGCCGGTCGCCCGCGCCGGGCGCCCGGCCCCAGAAGAAGAACTTCCGCCCGCCGAATCGCTT
>DASXZS010000248.1:0-2546 GCA_036501785.1 Acidimicrobiales bacterium
CTCGGGCCGGGGTCACCCATGGCGGCCGCGGTCTCGGCCGTCACTCGTCCTGCCAGTCGTAGAGGGCACCGGGGTCGCGGTCGTCCTCGGAACCATCCGCCGCTGCGCTGGCCGCCCGGGCCGCGGCCATGAAGTCCCGCATCTTGATGGGGTCCTTGCGGCCGGGCTCCCGTTCGACTCCCGAGACCGCATCGACACCCCAAGGTCGAGCGCGGCTGATGGCCGCCCCCACGTTGTCGGCGGTGAGCCCACCGGCGATCATCAGCCGCTGGCCGGCGGGCAGCTCCGCGGCGAGCGACCAGTCGAACACCTGCCCGGATCCGGGATGGGGGGCGTCCAGCAGGATGACGTGGGCCGCATAGTCCCGGGCCTGCCGCACCCGGACATCACCCGCAGGGAAGGCCTGGATCACCATCGGCAGCCGGGTGCTCAACCACTGGGCGGTCGTGGCGGGTTCCCGCCCGTGCAGCTGCACCGCCCGTAGACCCGCGGCGTGGGCCACCTGCAGCACCCGTTCGGGGGGCTCGTCCTGGAACACCCCGACGGTGACGATCTCGGGGGGCAGGCGCTTGGCTATGTCGCCGGCGATCTGGGGGGCGATCTGGCGGGGGGACGGGGCGAAGATGAACCCGACGGCATCGGCGCCTAGCGCGACCGCCAGCAGGGCGTCGTCCTCGCACGTGGTGCCGCAGACCTTGATGAACATCAGCCGACCGTCCGGGATACCGTCCCCCGCAAGGCCCGCACCGCGGCCGCCGGATCGGAGGCGGTGACGAGGGCCTCCCCTACCAGCACCGCGTCGAAGCCGGCGGCGGCCAGGCGCCGCACATCATCGCCGGTCCGGATGCCAGACTCGGCGACCCGGACCACCTCCGCCGGCAGCATGCGGGCCACCCGGGCCGCCCGGTCTGTGTCGACCTCGAAGCTGACGAGGTCCCGCTGGTTGACGCCGATCAGGGTCGCCCCGGCCGCCAGGGCCCGGTCCGCCTCGGCTTCGTCGTGCACCTCGACCAGAGCGTCGAGCCCGACCGACGCCGCTACCCCCATCAGCTCGGGAAGTTCTTCTGGTGAAAGAGCGGCCGCGATGAATAGAACAGCATCCGCGCCCATGCCCCGGGCGTCGAGGACGTCCACCGGGCCCACCGTGAAGTCCTTGCGCAACACGGGCAACGTGGTGGCGGCTCGGGCGGCGACCAGGTCAGCCGCGGATCCGCTGAAGAACTCGTGATCGGTAAGCACAGAGAGGGCGGCCGCCCCGCCGTCCTGGTAGGCCCGGGCCACGGCCGCCGGGTCCAAGCCAGGGGCGAGGGGGCCCAGGCTGGGGCTGGCCCGCTTGACCTCGGCGATCACCGCCATCTCTTCCCCGCCACGCAAAGCCGCCGCGAACCCCCGGGGCGGAGACCGGGTGCGGGCCGCCGCCGCCAGGGCGTCAACGTCGCGCCGATCGCTGGCCGCGGCGGCCCGGTGGGCGGCCAGGATGCGGTCCAGGTAGGTGGCCATGGGTCTGCGAGCCTACCGGTCGGGTGCCGCCGGGCCGTCAGCAGAGGCCGAAGAAGAGCGTCGTCGAGGTGGTCGTCGTCTCTCCCGGCAGGGCGCTGGTCGGTGGGCAAGGCGGGACCGTCGTCGTGGTGGTCGGCGCGGTGGTGGTGGTCGAGGGCGCGCAGTCGGGCAGGATCAGGGCCACCGGGGCGGACCCACCAACCGCCGCGCTCATCGGGAGCGTGCCAGCCGCTTGGCAGCTCACCTGGAACAGCACGGTGCCGTCCGCACCGGTTGATTGCGGGTTGCCGTTGTACACCTGCCAGAGCGGGCCGTTCGTCAGGCTCACGCTGACACCAACCTGCGGCAGACCGCGAACCACGCCGTCCGAGCCGACCGTAGGGTTGGTCACCTGGACGACCAGGTTGTCTATCTGCCCGACCACCGGGGTGCTGGGGGCCAGGGCCGACGCCACGCTGGGTCCGGTAAACGCGGTCAGCTGGATGGTCAGGGCATGGGTGTCGGTGGCGCCGAGGAAGAAGATCTGCGGGGTGGTGACGGCCAGGCTGGGTTGCTGCCAGGCCCGGACCCGGTACCGCCCGCCGAGGATGGATCCGATCGACCAGCTGCCGTCGGCGGCGGTGGTGGTCTGGGTGGACGCGACCTCGTCGCCGACGATCCGGTCCGCCTCCACGGTGGCGCCGGCCACCGGTCCGGCCGGACCGAGCACGGTGCCGTTGAGGGTGGCTGCGCCCGGGCCGATGGTGGGCGCCACGGTGGTGGTGGCGCCGGGCACCCCCGCCTCCACCACCGAGGGCAGGTTGGTCGGCAGCGTGGGCCCGCTCGTGACCGCCGGGGCGGTGGTAGCCGGCGGGGTGGGGTACGACAAGGCCTGCACGCCGCCACAGCCCGCCAGCAGGGCGGCCGCCGCCACCGCCAGCCAGCTGGACTTCACCACCCGGGCAGGTCCTCCACCTCCACTACGGGGCCGTCCGTACCGGCGTGGAGGGTGCCCGGGACCTCGACGCCCCGGCGCACGTAGCCGAGTCCCACCCAGCCCCGGCGCG
>DASXZS010000249.1:0-6750 GCA_036501785.1 Acidimicrobiales bacterium
GTCGGAGTCGATCTTCTCCATGCTCGCCCCGGCCCTCGGCCTCAACGTGCTGACGCCGTACTCGTTCCTCAGGGCCATCAGCGAAGGCACGGACGTGTCGGCCGCGGACAAGAGCACCATCGACCATCAGATCAAGACCCAGCAGATCAAGATCTACGTCTACAACAGCCAGAACACCACCCCCGACGTCCAGGCCCAGTTGAGCGAGTGCAAGGCGGCCGGCATCCCGACCACCACCATCACCGAGACCCTGACGCCGGCCACGGCCACCTATCAGGATTGGCAGACCAAGCAGTTGCAGGGGATCCTCGACGCCCTCAACAAGGCGGCGGCCGGGTGACCCGCACCGCGCCCCACCCCCCGGCGACAGGCGCCAGCACGGGGTCACTTACGCTCGAGAGCATGCGCTCGTCGACGTTGGAGGTCACGGGGGCGGCGACCCGCCTGGGCGGCCGCATCATCTGGACCGACGTCAACGTGCAGGTCGGGGCGGGGGAATTCGCAGCCGTGCTCGGTCCCAACGGCGTCGGGAAGTCGACCCTGATCAGAGCGATCCTGGGACTGCAGCCCTTGTCGGCAGGTGAGATCCGGGTCCTGGGCCGGACCCCGCACTCGGCGCGCCACCACGTCGGATATCTGCCGCAGCGGCGCACCTTCGATCCTGGCCTGCGCATCCGGGGCATCGACGTGGTTCGCCTCGGGTTGGACGGGGCTCGCTGGGGGCTGCCCCTGCCCCGCCGGCGGTCCGGTCCCCGCCGTGCGGGCGCCCGGCGCGTCGACGAGGTCATCGACCTGGTCGACGCCCGCGGCTACGCCACCCGCCCGATCGGGCAGTGCTCCGGCGGCGAGCAGCAGCGCCTGCTCATCGCCCAGGCCCTCGTCCGCCATCCCCGGCTGCTGCTCCTCGACGAGCCCCTCGACAGCCTCGACCTCCCCAACCAGGCGGCCGTCGCCGCCCTCATATCAGATGTCAGCCGTACCGAGAACGTGACAGTGGTGATGGTCGCCCACGACGTCAACCCGATCCTGGCCCACCTGGATCGGGTGGTGTATCTGGGCGAGACGGGCGCGGTATCGGGATCGGTCGAGGAGGTCATGACCAGCGAGACGCTGAGCCGGCTGTACCAGACGCCGATCGAGGTGCTGCGGGCCTCGGACGGCCGCCTGGTGGTGGTCGGTCAACCGGACGCCCCGGCCCTGCATAGCGATCGTCACGCCGGCACCGGACACTGAACATGGGGCTCCTGGCTGGTAGCTCCGTCCATCTGAGCTGGAATCTGGGCTCGGACCTGCACCAGTTGTTCGCCTTTCACTTCATGGTCAATGCCTTGCGGGCCGCCACCATCACGGCCATCGTCGCCGGCGCCGCCGGCTGGTTCGTGGTGTTCCGCCGGCAGGCCTTCGCCGGCCACACCCTCTCGGTGGTCGCCTTCCCCGGCGCGGCCGGCGCCACCTGGCTGGGCATCACCGCGGCATGGGGGTACTTCGGGTTCTGCGTTGCCGCCGCCGTCATCATCAGCGCGGTCCCCTACTCCGACGACCGGCGCGGATTCTCCGAGGAGCCGGCCATCGTGGGGGTGGTCCAGGCCTTCTTCCTGGCCCTCGGGTTCCTCTTCGTCATGCTGTACAAGGGCTTTCTCAACGGCGTCGACGCGCTGCTGTTCGGGACTTTCCTGGGCGTCACCGATCACCAGGTGGTCGTGCTGGCCGCGGTGGGGGCCGCTGCCCTGGCGGCTCTGGCGGTGATTGGGCGGCCTCTCCTCTTCGCGTCGGTCGACCCGGCCGTGGCCAGCGCCTCGGGCGTTCCGGTGCGAGCCCTGTCCGTCGTATTCCTCATCGTGCTCGGAGTGGCGGTCGCCGAGGTCAGCCAGATCACCGGCGCCCTGCTGGTGTTCGCCCTGCTCGTCATGCCGGCGGCGGCGGCTCAGCAGTTGACGGCGCGTCCGGCCTTGGGCCTGATTCTCAGCGTGGTCATCGGCCTGGTGGTGGTATGGCTGGGCATCGGGGTGTCCTACTTCTCGGTCTACCCGAGCGGGTTCTACATCACCACCTTCGGCTTCGCCGCCTACCTGGTGGCCGTGGCCTTCCGCCACCTATGGGATCGCTTCGGGTGGCAGAGGAGTCTCCCGCCCGTACGGGTGGCGCTGCCGGCATGATCGCGACCGGGATGATCTCCGCGGGCACTCTCGACCCGATCACCGGCATCTCGCACATGCTGGCCCATCCCTTTATGATCCGGGCCTTCGAGGCGGGCACACTGATCGCCGCGGCCTGCGGGCTCGTGGGCTACTTCGTGGTCCTGCGGGCCCAGGTCTTCACCGGCGACGCCCTCTCCCACGTGGCCTTCACCGGCGCCCTGGTTGCGCTTGCCATCGGCGTGGACCTGCGCATCGGTCTGTTCGTCGGCTGCGTCCTGTTCGGGGTGGCCATGGCCGTGCTCGGCACTCGCGGGCGCGCTGACGACGTGGTCATTGGCAACACCTTCGCCTGGATCCTCGGCCTGGGCGTGCTCTTTCTCACCATCTACACCAGCAACGGCGGGGGCAACGGCACCACCGGGGTCAACGTTCTGTTCGGATCGATCTTCGGTCTCAGCCCGTCCCAAACGGCCGTGGCGGCCGCGGTGGGCGCCGGCCTCGTCGTGGTCATGGTGGCCATCGCCCGGCCCCTTCTCTTCGCGTCCATCGACGAGGCCGTGGCCGCCGCCGCCGGCGTGCCGGTTCGGGCCCTGGGCGTCGGGTTCCTGGCCCTGGTGGGGGTGACCGCCGGCGAAGCCACCCAGGCCGTCGGCGCCCTGCTGCTGCTCGGGCTGCTCTCGGCGCCCGCCGCGGCCGCCCAGCGTTTCACCGCCCGCCCCTACCCCGCCTTGGCGCTCTCGGTCCTGCTGGCGGTGGGATCGATGTGGGGCGGCCTGGCCCTCGCCTACGCCGCTCCTACCTTGCCGCCGTCGTTCACCATCCTGGCCTTCGCCACCGGGGTCTACCTGGTGGCGATCATCGCCTCCCAGGTGCGACGCCGGCAGCTCACGCCCGCCGCCGCCCGGTAAGGGGGAACCCTCCCCTGCGCGGCGCCCCTATGCAGGGGAGCCCTCCCCGTTGTCGCGCCACGGGTCGAAGCTCACCATGGCGATATGCACGCCACCAAGACCCTCGCCGTCGCCGCAGCGGTGACCGCCGCCGTCCTCGGCGCCGGATGCGGTACCTCCGGCTCGGGCCACGCCGCCGCCACCCCGACGGTGCCGACCTCCGTCCTGGCGCCGGCGGTCACGACCGCGCCCCCCAAGGCCCCCCCGTCCACCACGCCGGCCACCACCCCGCCGGCCACCGCCCCGCCGGCCACCACCCCGCCGGCGCTGGTGGTTTCGACGCCGACCGTGCAAGTCTTGGCCGACTGCGCCAAGCCGGCCTACGAACCCTCGGCCATCGTGCTGGGCTGCTACGACGGAAACGCCGAGCTGATCAACATCAGCTGGTCAAGCTGGGACCAGGACACCGCGGTCGGCACCACCGGCTTTCGCGAAAACGATTGCCAGCCGAATTGCGCCGACGGGACGTTCCACGAATACTCGGGCCGGCTGGCGCTCTCAGGCGCCCGCATTTCTCCGCTCGGTCCGCTCTTCAGCGTCGCCGTCTTCACCTTCGACGGCACACCTCCGCCCGGCACCTCGCCCACGTGGACGTGGCCGCTGACGGTGCCGGACACCATCCACAACCTCTTCATCAACGATCAGACCAAAGCCGACCTCGTCAACGCCTTCGCCACCGTCCAGCATCTGACGCCCAATGAGATCCAGGGCATCGCGCCAGGGAGCGTGTACTACGCCTACGACGCCACCACCAATATGTACTGGGCGGTGGCGACCATCCTGCCGTCGGCGTGGTACCTGGCGCTTCCGTCCGAGCTGCAGACCAACTTCGGGGGCGGCCCGTGGGTGTTTACGAAGGTAAGCGCCGGTTGGAACGAAATTGCGGGCATCGGGTCCGGATGCCCGCTTCCG
The DNA here is from genome assembly GCA_036501785.1 of Acidimicrobiales bacterium. Classification (GTDB taxonomy): domain Bacteria; phylum Actinomycetota; class Acidimicrobiia; order Acidimicrobiales; family Palsa-688; genus PALSA-693. Next base: position 3,998 of record DASXZS010000249.1, read on the forward strand.
ACCGACGTCCTCGCCGTCTGGGGAAAGACCACCGCCACCTGCCAGTTCCCGGCCCCGTAAGACTCCCGCCTACCGCCCGATGAGCTGCAGGTCTTCCCGGGTGAGCACGCCGGTCGTCAGCGACCACTCGGCCAGATGATCGAGCGCCTCTTCTCCGACCAAATTGGGGAAGCCGGCGTTGGTGAGGCGGGTCCGTAGGTGCTCGATCCGCTTGACCAGGGTGGTGCGGGGCCAGCCCAGCATGGCCGCGGCGTCGGCGTAGCTGCGGGGATGCGGGTGGTAACGGGGGAACGGCTCCAGGTAGCCGGAGAAGAGCGAGACCAGCGCCAGGCGGTCCAAGGCGTTGATCAGCACCTCACCGGCTGCCGCGGTCGGCAGCTCGTCACCCTCGAACTGGGGCGCCTCGCCGGTGACCGATACTACGGACAGGTCGGCCCGGACCTCCAGGGCGTGCCGGCGCACCGAACCCTCGACGACCACCGTTAGCTTGCCCCCGATGGCGATCCGCCGGCCCGGGACCACGAGGCTACGGATGCCCAACTCGTCGACGATGGTCAAGGCCCGCTTGCTGCTGCGATTCCACAGCCACCAGGCGCCGGACTCGTTCTGCACCGAACCAGCGAGACGCGAGATACCCCGGTCGGAGACATCCAGGCAGATGGTGCACAGCGCCGAGCGACCGAACGTCAGCACCTCGCCCGGAGCCAGCTCGTGCGGCTCCCCGTCGTGCACCACTACGGCCACGTCCGGCCGCGGCGCCGGCACCGCAGCCGCGGCGTCGGCGTCGGCGCTGGCGCCGATCGCCGGACTGGCGTACGTCACGTCCCCGTCCGCCGCCAACTGCTCGCCGTCAGTCGCCACGGCCACCCTCCCTCGGCGGACCCTCCGCCCGGCCCGCTCCTGTCACGGGCGTACGGTAGCCAGTCCGCGGACCGCGCACACGCCGGATACCCGATCGTATGCCCCCGCGCCGCGAAGCCCCACAGCACTATCTCCACCGCCGACCCGGTCACGATGACCCCGGCGCCGGCCGGCGCATCGTCCACAATGGCGGCCCGGACCGCACCGGATGCAGCTCCTCCACCACCTCGTACCCGAACCGCCGGTAGTAGGGCAGGTTGTCGGGTTTCTGCGTCTCCAGATAGCAGTCGAGGCCGGCCTCGTCGGCGGTGGCCAGGCCGCCCGCCTGGAGGCGGGTTCCGATGCCGCCCCGCTGCACGGACGGGTCGACCACGAGGAGGAGCAGGTACCACAAGGGCTCCTTGGGGTGGACCCCTTCGAGGGCGAGCAGATAGCGCAGCCCGTCCCAGAGGGCGCGCGGCCGCAACGCCATGGCCCGCCCGGCGCCGAACATCTGGCGGACCTGGGCCACCACGGATGGTGGATAGCTGCCCGGCGGCACCCAGGCCGCCACCCCCACTAGCCGGCCGTCCGCCTGCCGAGCCCCGGTGACCTCGCCAGAGTCACCGAGCGAGGCCAGCGTGGTCCGCCAGAAGAGCGCCAGGGCCCGGGCCCGCCGCACCGCGCCGGGTTCGAGGTACTCGAAGAACGGATCGAGATGAAAGGCCCGGGCCGCCACCATGGCCGCCTGGTCCAGGTCCCGACCCTGTGTCGAGAGCGGCACCAGGGAAATCTCCGGGGCGGGCGGCACACTGGAGAAGTTACGGCCGCCCCGGTAATAACATCGACTCCGATGATCGAACTGCGCGATTTCGGGAGCACCGGCCATCGCAGCACCCAGGTGATCTTCGGGGCGGCTGCCCTGGGCCGGATGAGCCAAGACCGAGCCGACGAGGTCCTGGAGACCCTTCTGGAGTTCGGGGTCAACCACCTCGACACTGCCGCCGGCTACGGCGACTCCGAGCTGCGGATGGCGCCCTGGCTGGCCCGGCACCCCGACCGGTTCTTCCTGGCTACGAAGACCGGCGACCGGACCGGGCCGGCGGCCCGGGCCAGCCTGGAACGATCCCTCCAACGGCTCGGCGTCGACCACGTCGATCTCATCCAGCTGCACAACCTGGTGGAGGAGGACGAGTGGGAGACGGCCCACGGGCCGGGCGGGGCGGTGGAGGCCCTGGCCCAGGCCCGGGATGAGGGGCTGACCCGCTTCATCGGGATCACTGGCCACGGACTGCGCATCGCCGGCATGCATCTGCGCAGCCTGGAACGGTTCGCCTTCGACTCGGTGCTGCTGCCCTACAACTTCTCTCTGTGGCAGAACCCCGCCTACCGAGCGGACGCCGAGCGGGTGTTCGAGGAATGCCAGGAGCGCGGCGTGGCCGTGCAGACCATCAAGTCGCTGGCCCGCCGGCGCTGGGAGGATGGCGACATCGGCGCCCACTACAGCTGGTACGAGCCGATCGCCGACCCTGAGGCGATGTCCCGGGCCGTCCGGTGGGTGCTGGCCCGGCCGGGCATCCTCCTCAACAGCTCCAGCGACGCCCGCCTGCTCCGCTCTATCCTGGAAGCGGCCAGCACCGTCGGGCCGGGCCAGAACCCCCCACCACCCGACGCAGAGATGCAGGCCGACGTGAACGCCCTCGGCATCCAGCCCCTCTTCGACGGCGACACCCTCGAACGCATCTAGCCCGGGGCGCCGGCGTCAGGTGACATCGCCGATGTGCCTCAGCTGACGTCGCCTATGTGATGGATGCGGATGGTGTTGGTGGTCCCGGGTTGCCCGGGAGGCGTTCCGGCCACAATCACCACCCGGTCGCCGAGTTCGGCCCGGCCCGACTGACGCAACGACTCGT
>DASXZS010000250.1:0-2883 GCA_036501785.1 Acidimicrobiales bacterium
AGGCGAACCTGCATCGAGGCGTCGGGGTTGCAGGTGATGGCCATGAAGCCCAGCCGCGGCCCGTGGGTCACCGTCGCTGCCCACCGGCCGCTATCGGGGCCGAAGATACCGTCGATGACGGCGAGGACCATGGGCACCGGCTCCCACGGGTTGGCTTGGCGGTAGGCGACGACGTCGGGCACCTCGGCCTCGGCCAACTGGCGGCCCCGGGTCAGCGCCGTCCGCTCCAAGACCCCCAGCACCCGCCCGGCGTCGTCGAAGACCCACAAGCCGGGCACCGCCTCGGGGCAGTCCCCAGGGCCGAACACCTCGTCGAGGGCGGCCCGGGTGGCGACCACCTCGGCCGCCCGGGGTCCGGCCCGCGCCATGACGGCGGTGACCCAGGCCGCCACCACCTGGGCGGCGGCCGGACCGGTGACGGTGACGCCGCCCAGCTCGCTCAACGCCAGCTCGACCGGGCGGCCGTCGCGGGTGCCGACCTCGACCAGGTCAGGGCGCTCGCGGTGCTCGACGTCGTCGTCGGCCATCACTGGCACTTCGTCGGGGCCGGGTGGGCGGTGGCCGTTGGTCGCCGCGGCTGTGGCCGTCAGGCGGCGCAGTGTGGGGCGGAGCGGATCGGGACCCAGGTTCCGGCCGGGCTCGGGTGGCCGGTAGCGGTAGGCGTGACGGCGGCGCAGCCGGCCGAGCGCCACCGCCGAGAGCACTCCCGCGACGAACGAGCCGCCGACCACCGACCCCGACGGCAACCGGACCGGCTCGCCGCTCGACGTGACGCCGTGCGGGGCGACCTCGTGCGTCGCCGGCCGGGTCGGTGGCGCGGGTGACGGTACCGACGTGGTCGGCGTCGTCATGGTCGGTGCTGTCGTGGTCTGCGGAGTGCTCGGCGCTGGGATGGTGGTCGGGGTGCTTGGGGGTGCGGTGGGCGCGGGTGCGGCGCCGGCGGCCGATCCGGTTGAGCCAGGCGGGGCTGTGGTCGTGACAGGCAAGAGGAGGGTCCAGCCGGGGTCAATCCAATGGGGGTCGGTGAGGGTGACGCCACCGGGTTGGGGTCGGCCCTCGTTGAGCTGGTAGATCTCCGACCAGCGCAGCGGGTCGCCCAACTCTCGCTCCGCGATGCCCCAGAGGGTGTCGCCGCGCTGGACGACATAGGTAGTAGGCGCGGCCGCCGTTGCGGTTGCCGTCGGCGATACGCCGGGGCTGGCCGACGTGCTCAGGGCCGCTGCGGCGGCGGGTAGAGGCGGGTCGGGTCGGGTGGAGGCGGTGAGGACGGCATCATTGACCACCAGCGCGGCGACCGGCCGACGAACGGTCGTGGCGGCCACGGCGCGTCCAAGGGTGCCGGGGTGGGCGGGGCGGGGCGCCAGGGTCAAGCAGGCCACGATGACCGCGGCGACGAGCCGGCCGGTGACGGGCTGGAAGATCCCAGCCACCGGGATGCGGGTGGCGTGGCGACCCGAGAGCGCGGCGGGGATCTCCACCGCGAGCGAGGCGACGAGGGTGGCCCAGCTCAGCCAGACCACCACGGCGAGGGCGTCGACGAGGGTCTGGGCGGGGATCCCTTGACGGTTGAGGGCGCGGCCGACCTGCGACGCGCTCGGAAGGTGGTGCGGGAGGGGCCAGCCGATGAAGTGCCAGAGCGCCCAGGGCACACCGACCACCAGGCCGACGAGCACGGCCAGGGCAGCGAGCCCTTTGACGAGATGGGCCAGGCGGGTCACGGGTTGGCCCCTTGCTCTGCGGTGGCGGTGCCGGTACCCGACACCGGGATGTGGTCAACGTCTGCCAGGGAGAGCAGTCGGGTCGGCTGGTCGATGGTGACGGTGACGGTCACCTGGTCGCCGTGCACGGTCACGGTGCCGGTGTGGCCCGACTGGACGAGGAAGGACTCGGCGTCGGTGGTGGCCTGGGTGGGGTCGAGGGTGATCTGCCCGGTCGAGCGGTAGAGGGGAATGTTGATGGCCTGGGCGCCGGCCCGGGCCGCGGCCTGGGCGTCGTCGATGGCCTGCACCTTGGCCGACAAGGCGAGGCCGCCGTCGAGCACCAATCCGGTCATGACCAGCAGGGCGAGGGTGAAGACCACGACGAAGGCAGTGACCATGCCCGACTCGGGCGCACCGAGCCGGGCACGCAGCCGGGTGATTGTGCCCGTCATGTCGCCGCCGAGCGGTATACGTCAACTACGGACGTGGCGGTCGAGCTCATCGACTGTGACGCGGGGAGCCGCAGCCCGACCAGGTCGGCGAGATCGACGGTGCAGGTGACGGTGACTGCTACTTGGCCGCCGGGCTCGAAGTCGGCGGTGTTGGTGGTGACGGTGAGGTTGCCGCAGGTGACGCCATCGGACCCGAGGGCGGTGGTGGCGGCCTGGTGCGCCATGGCCGTGGCGGTGGCGGGGTCCCGGGCGATGGACGCGGCCCGGGCCGCCTGGGCGGCGGCGCCGTCGACCTCGAGACGGGCCGAGACGGTGCGGCCGAGGGCGACGACGAACAGCAGCATCAAGAGGAGGAGCGGGGTCAGCAGCACCAGCTCGGTGGCGACGCTGCCCTCCTCGCTGGTTTGCCAGCGGCGACGAACTCGGCTGCGGTTCATGGTGCGTGCCCGGGGTAGGTGAAATTCTCGGTGCCGCCGGCAGCGGTGGCTTTGATGGGCAGCGAGAACAGGCCGACGATGCTCTCGGCGTGGCCGGTCACCGTCACCGTGGTCATGGTGTTGGTTCGGGTGGCGGTGATCGTGGCCCCGGCGAGCAGGGACGGCCCGAGCTGGTTCAGCACGCTCTGGGCTTCTTGCTGGCCGGTCGCCGCAGTCTGGTCTTGGAGGCGGCTAACGGCGACGCCTTGTTGGGCGACGGCGGTGGCGATGTGCTCGGCGTGCTCCCACAGGGCG
>DASXZS010000251.1:0-3522 GCA_036501785.1 Acidimicrobiales bacterium
AGGAGCCGTCGTAGGTGGAGCGGAAGGTCACCCCGTCGTCGTCGATGTGCGGTCCGAGCGAGAACACCTGGAAGCCGCCCGAGTCGGTGAGCAGGTGCCCCTCCCACACGGTGAAGCGGTGCAGGCCGCCGAGCTGCTCGACCACTTCGGCGCCGGGGCGCAGCATCAGGTGGTAGGTGTTGGCCAGCACCACGTGTGGGCCCAGGACGTCCAGGTCGCCGGCGTCGAGCAGGCGCACCGATCCCCGGGTCCCGACGGGCATGAAGCACGGGGTGGTGAACGGTCCTCTCGGCGTCCGCACCACTCCGGCCCGGGCGGGTCCGTCGCGCCCGGTTATGTCCAAGTGGGCGGGAGTCACGCCGCGGGCGGTCTTTTTCCGACCAGCATGGCATCGCCAAAGGACAGGAACCGGTAGCCGTCGGCCAGGGCCGCGGCGTACAAGGTTCGCCAGCGGGGCCCGCAAAACGCCTCCAGCAGGACCAGCAGCGAGGAGCGGGGCAGGTGGAAGTTGGTCATCAGGACGTCCACCATGGCGAACTCGAAGCCCGGGCGGATGAACAGGTCGCTCTGGCCTTCGGCCGCGCCGGTGCGGGCTGCCGTCTCGAGGGCCCGGACGGTGGTGGTGCCCACGGCCACCACCCGGTTGGCCCGCTGGCAGGCGGCCAGGGTGGCGGCCGGCACCTGGTAGCGCTCGGTGTGCATGACGTGGTCTTCGACGGTGGGACCGTCGAGGGGGCGGAAGGTGGCCAGCCCCACGGCCAGGTCCAGGCCGTGCACCTCCGCGCCTCGTTGCCGGCAGCGGTCCAGCACGGCCGTGGTCAGATGGAGCCCGGCGGTGGGGGCGGCCACCGAACCGGGGGCGTCGGCATACACGGTCTGGTAGCGGTCCGGGTCGGCCAGCGGCTCGTGGATGTAGGGCGGCAGGGCCACGCTCCCGCAGGCCGCCAGCACCTCGGCCGGGTCGGCGAGGAGGCGGACCAGGCGGCGGCCATGGTCGAGTCGTTCACCGACCTCCACCGCGTCGGCAGTGGCCGGCTGGGCGGACAACCGGGTGCCGGGGGGCAGCCGGCGGCCGGGCCGGACGAGGGCTTGCCAGACGCCTGGCCCCCGCTCGGGTTCGGGTTCGAGGAGGAGGACCTCGGCGGATCCGCCGGTGGCTTTGCGCAGCCGCAGCCGGGCCGGGATGACCCGCGACGTGTTGACGACGAGCACGTCGCCGGCCCCGACCAGACCGGGGAGGTCCCGCACCTGGCGGTGCTCGAAGCCACCGTCGGGGTCAGTGGCCACGAGGAGCCGGGCGGCGTGGCGCGGCTCCACCGGGCGTTGGGCGATGGCCGCCTCCGGGAGCTGATAGTCGGGTACCTCCACCGCAGCAGAGGATACGGTCAGAACAGCCCGGGCTCGGGAGTGGGCTGGGGTGGCGGTTCGAGGCCCAGGTGCTGCCAGGCGGCCGGGGTCGCCACCCGGCCCCGCGGCGTGCGCATCAGCAGCCCCAGCTGGAGCAGGTAGGGCTCGTACACGTCCTCGACGGTGTCAGTCTCCTCGCCGACGCTGACCGCCAGGGTCGACAAGCCGACCGGGCCACCCCCGAAGCGGGCGCAGATGGCGTCGAGGATGGCCCGGTCCACCTTGTCCAAACCCAGCTCGTCGACGCCGAACAGCACCAGCCCGCGCCGGGCCACGTCCTCGTCGACCGAGCCGTCGCCGCGCACCTCGGCGAAGTCCCGCACCCGCTTGAGCAGCCGATTGGCGATTCGCGGCGTGCCCCGGGACCGGCCGGCGATCTCCGCCGCCCCGGCCGGATCCAACCGGACGTCCAAGATGGCGCCGGACCGGCGGATGATGGTGTCGAGGTCGGCGGCGCTGTAGTAGTCGAGGCGGGCCACGAACCCGAACCGGTCGCGCAGCGGCCCGGTGATGAGGCCGGTGCGGGTGGTGGCGCCCACCAGGGTGAAGTGGGGCAGGTCGAGGCGGATCGTCCGGGCACTCGGGCCTTTGCCCAGCACGATGTCCAGCTGGAAGTCCTCCATGGCTGGATAGAGGATCTCCTCGACCGCTCGGCCCAGGCGGTGGATCTCGTCGATGAACAGCACGTCGCCCTCCGCCAAGTTGGTCAGGATGGCGGCCAGGTCCCCGGCCCGCACCAGGGCGGGACCGGAGGTGATGCGGAAGCCGGCGCCCATCTCGTGGGCGACGATGCCGGCCAGCGAGGTCTTCCCCAACCCAGGCGGGCCGGCGAACAGCAGGTGGTCGGCCGGCTGCGACCGCCGGCGGGCCGCCTCCAGCATGATCTCCAGGTGCTCCTTGAGCTGGGCCTGCCCCACGAACTCGGTGAGCATGCGGGGGCGGAGCGTGACCTCTTCCGCGGCCTCCACCGGGTCGGCCACCGCCGTCACCGGACGCGCCAGACCTTCCTCGCGCATGCGCTACTGCCCAGCCGCGCTCATCGGGCCCCCGCCAGCTCCCGTAGGGCCACCCGGATCTGGTCCTCGAGATCGCCTCCCGCCGGCAGCCGGACCAGGGCCTGGCGGATCTCGTCGGCCCCGTAGCCCAGCCCGGACAGGGCGGCCCGCACGTCCGCCCGGGTGGCGGCCGAGCCGGCCCCGTGGCCGCCGGCCGCGGTGTGAGCGTGCCCGGTCGCGTCCCCCACCAGGTGCAGCGCCGTGCCGTCCAGGTCGATGTCCAGCCGGGTCTTGAGCTCCACCAGCAGTCGGGTGGCGGTCTTCTTGCCGATGCCGGGAACCAGCATGAGGGCGTCGGCGTCGTCGGCGAGAACCGCCCGCTGCAAGGCGGCCGGCGAGTGGACCGACAGCAGGGCCAGGGCCACCGCCGGCCCCACGCCATGGGCGCCGATCAGGGCCTCGAAGCACACCCGCTCCTCCCGGCTGGGGAACCCGTACAGGATCAGGGCGTCCTCGCGTACGTGGGTGTGCACGTGCAAGAACGCCGGGCTGCCAGGGGGGCCGATCTGCGCCAGGGATCCGGAGGGCACCAGCAACCGGTAGCCGACCCCGCCCACCTCGAGCAGCACTTCGGCCGCCTGCGCGGCCCTGGCCACCCGGTCGAGAATCACGCCTCGCAAGGACCCGATCACCGGCGACCTCCGGCGGCGGGGTGAGCGTCGGGGTGGGTGGCGGCCGGGTGGGTGGCGGCGGCGGCTCGCAAGCCGGCTCCCGACAGGTGGCACACGGCCAGCGCCAGGGCGTCGGCCCGGTCCGCGGGCCGGGGGGGATCGGCCAGCCCCAGCAACACCTGCACCATGCGCTGCACCTGCTCCTTGGTGGCGGCGCCATAGCCGGCGACCGCCAGCTTGACCTCGTTGGGGCTGTACTGCACGACCGGGCACCCGGCCCGGGCCGCGGCGGCCAGAGCCAGCCCGCTGGCCTGACCCACCGACATGGCGGTGCGGGCGTTGACCTGGAACAGCACCCGTTCCACCACCACTACGTCCGGCCGCAGATCGGCCAGCAGCTGGGTGAGGTCCTCCCACAGGGCGCCCAGCCGCTCGCTGAGCGGGTCGTC
>DASXZS010000252.1:0-1811 GCA_036501785.1 Acidimicrobiales bacterium
CAGCGTGAGGGATCGCCACTGAATCTCCGGCGGCAGGGACCCATTGACCACGCGCACAGGCCTTGCAGTCGTCCAGCCACATCAGGCATCGAACGGTCGATCGGGCGCTCCGTGCGCCACCCAGGGTTCTTCTCTCACGGTTCCTCCTGCTGCACGACGAACATCTGGGGTGCGCCGTGTGGCCGGCGGACGAGCCGAGGAGGAGGATAGAGAGAGGGTGTGACAGCGTCGAGCGGCCCTGGAATCGCCGCCCGGCCGGCCCTAGACCATCCACCCAGCTGAGTCGGAGAGATAGCCGGCCGGCGGCCCCGACCACTGCAACGGTCGGCCCGCGATCGACCCTGGCGGCGCCACCGCCCGGATGGGCGGGTCGGCCCCCACGTCGACCATCCACGGCTCGGCGTCTGGTGCAGTGTCGGCTGCCGTCGGCAGCTCGGGGGCGCCGCTCGCCACCAGCCACCCGGCGGTCCGAGCCAGCGACAAGGTGCGCACGTGCGTCCCGCCGTCGAGGCGTTGGCGCCGCAGGCCATCCAACACTGCGGCCGCCGCCAGGTAACCGGTGCCGTGATCGAGCAGCTGGCAGGGCAGAACTCCCGGCTGACCGTCCCCGGCGGATTCGCCCACGGCGATGCCGGTCGGGGCCTGGACCACGCTGTCGAAACCCCGTCGCTGCGCCCACGGCCCGCGGTGACCCCAGGCGCTGAGCTGCACGATCACCAGGCCCGGGTGACGTTGGGCCAGTTCGTCGGCGCCCAGCCCGTACCGAGCCAGGCTGCCCGGCCGGTAGCCGGCGACCACCACGTCGGCCTGGTCCAGCAGGTCGTGCACCACCGCCCCGCCGTCGGGGGTCGTGAGGTCCAGGGCCGCGCTGCGCTTCCCCAACAACGTGTCCGCCGCCGCCCCCGCCGCCATGTCCGGCTTGCCAGGCGGGTCGATGCGCAGCACGTCAGCGCCCAACGCCCCGAGGAAGCGGGTGCACACCGGTCCCGCGATCACCCTGGTCAGATCCAGCACCCGCACCCCCTGGGCCGGCAAGCCGCCCGCGGCGGGCACCCAGGGCGGCCCGCCGGCCAACCAACGGTCCCCGATCAGCGGCTCCCGCCCCACCGCCTGACCCTGGGCATGCGCAGCCCACTCCCCCGCCGACCGGACCGCGGCCGCCACCCCGCCGGCCGCCACCACCCGGTCCTCGACCACGCCCGCCGGCAGGTCGTGCACGGCCGCCTCGACTTCGGCCGGATCGTCGTTGACCCCGAGCACCTCGAGCAGGGCGGCCCGGTGCCACGGGTAGTTGGCATGGGTCCGCACCCACCCGTCGCTTGCCCGCCAGAACCGCGACAGCGGGGCGAAGCCCGCACCGGCCGGACGTTGCCCGATGCGGAAGTGGCGCTCACTGACCACCGCTGCCCCCACCTGTCCGGGGTGCAGTTCGATCGCCGGCCGCCCGCCGTCCCGTTGCTCGACCAGCGCCCCCGCCGCCAGCAGCGCCGCCCCCACGCACGCCGCCGCCAGCTCCCCCGCCCGGAACGTCGACGGCAGCCCGGCCGGAGCCACCTCCAAGGCGGGTCGCTCGACTTCGCCAGTCAGGGCCTCCCATGCCTCGTCCAAGAGCACTTGAACATTCTTCCGGAAAAAGGGTTTGCCTTTCGCCGGACCGGGGTACTCTACGAACAGACGTTCGATGCGGGTCACGGTCGGGCGGGTTGTCGGCGTAGGAGCCGGCCTGGTAATCCGGTCTCCCCTGGACGTTTGCCATGTGCCGACAGCTCGACGAGCTCCGACAATCGATCGCCGCCTACGCCGGGCACTTC
>DASXZS010000253.1:0-4895 GCA_036501785.1 Acidimicrobiales bacterium
TGGGTGGACGCCGTCCGTATGGGCGACGTCAACTACTGCCTTCTCGACGAGCCCGCCACCCTGGTCTGGACCGCCAATCTGGCCGCCATCGAGTTGCACCCCAGCCTGGCCACGACCTCCGACCTCGAGTCGCCCACATCGGTGGTGTTCGACCTCGACCCCGGCCCGCCGGCGGACGTGATCACCTGCGCCCGGGTGGCGCTGCTGGTCCGGGAGGTCTTCGAGCGCCTCGGTCTGCAGGTGTGGCCGAAGACGTCAGGCAGCAAGGGCTTGCAGCTCTACCTCCCCCTCAACAGCGGGGCCACTTACGCCGGCACCAAGCCGTTCGCCCACGCCCTGGCCCGGTTGCTGGAGCGGTCCCATCCGGACCTGGTGGTGAGTGTGATGGAGCGTTCGAGGCGCAGGGAAAAAGTGTTCATCGATTGGAGTCAGAACACCGCGTCCAAGACCACGGTGGCCGTGTACTCGGTCCGGGCCCTGCCGCAGCCGAGCGTGTCAACCCCGGTCACGTGGGATGAGCTGGACGATGCCGTGGCCACCGGCGACGCCAGCGCCCTGCGGTTCGACCCCGACCAGGTGCTGGAGCGAATCGGCCGGCTCGGCGACCTGCACGCCCCGGTCCTCGAGGTGGTGCAGGACCTGCCGCCGCTGGACCTCAAAAGCTAAGGGCGCTGAGCTCGGGGTACCACTGCCCGGCTCGCTCGGTGGCCCGGCGCCAGCGGTCGCGCTCGGCCGGGCGCCCGGACGGTTCCACGACGGCCTTCGGCGACCAGGTCGCCGCCACCTCGTCGAGATCGGCCCATACCCCCGTGGCCAGGCCGGCGAGCAGGCCGGCGCCCAGGGTGGTGGCCTCCAGTTCGGGTGAGACCTCGATCGGCCGACCGCATGCGTCGGCCAGGGCCTGAACGAACACGCCGTTGGCGCTCATCCCGCCGTCCACTCGGAGGTGCCCGACGTGGAGGCCGGCGTCGCGCTCGGCCGCTTCGAGGAGATCGGCCCCGGAATGGGCGATGCCTTCGAGGACGGCCCGCACCAGCTCCGGCCGCCCGGACCCGCGGGTGAGCCCGAAGACCGCACCCCGCGCCCCGAAGTCCCACTGCGGGGTGCCGAAGCCCTGTAGGGCGGGCACGGCCACTACGCCGCCGGTGTCGTCGCACTGGGCGGCGACCGTTTCCGATTCGGCCGCGGTCTTGAGGACGCCGAGGTCTTCGACGAGCCAGTCCACGGCGGTGCCGGCCGCCAGCATGATGGCCTCAACCCCCCAGGTGATTTGGCCCTCGCGCTGCCAGGCGATGATCGGGAAGCAGCCGCCTTCGCCGCGGATCGAGAAGCCAGGCCGGGCGTCACCGATGCAAACGTCGAGCATGGCTCCGGTGCCGAAGGTGGCCTTGGCCAGACCGGGGCGGGTGCAGCCCTGACCGAGCATGGACGCCTGCTGGTCGCCGATGAGGCCGCACAGGGCTGGGGCGCCCGGCAGGGCGGTGGCAGTGGCCAGCTGTCCGGAGGAGTCGACCACAGTGGGGAGGGCCGTCGCCGGAATGCCCAGTCGTTCGAGGCCGTCCTGGCGCCAGCCCCGGCCGTCGAGGCTGTAGAGACCGGTCACCGCGGCGTTGCTGGGATCGGTGATGTGGCACTGGCCGTCGGTGAGCTGCCACGCCAGCCAGCTGTCGACGGTGCCCAACTTGACATGGTCGCGTTGGTCGGCGGGGAGCTGATGCAGCAGCCAGGCGAACTTGGTGGCGGACTCGCTCGGTGAAAACCGGATCCCCTGCGCCTGCAGCTCGAGGCAGGTCCCGGCCGTGCGCAGATCCTGCCAGCCCAGACCTGGCCCCACCGGGAGTCCGGTGCGGGCGTCCCAGGCGATAGCGGAGGCCCGCTGCGCTGTCACGGCCACCGCGTCCACCGGCCCGCCCGTCTCGAGGGCGGCGCCGGCGACACCGATGGCGGCTGCCGCCATGGCCGAGGGGTCGAACTCCACCAACCCCGGCATGGGCACGTCAGGCGGCAGCGGCAGCCGGTGCACGTGCTCGACCCTGGCCTCGGGCCGCACCACGGCCGCCCGCACGCTGCTGGTCCCGACGTCGATCACCAGGATGCTGATGGCGGTCTCTCCTGACTGGGGCGCGGCGGCGACATTACCGCTGCGCCCGTCGCCGCTAGTAGGGCCACGGGGCCGTTCCGAATGGCGACGGCAAACCCAGCTTGCCGGGGTTGAGGACGCGGCGCGGGTCGAGGGCGGACTTGAGGTCTTTGAGGACATCGAAGGCGCCGCCGAGGTAGTCCGCCATGAACCGGGACCGGTTGAGCCCGACGCCGTGATGGTGGGACAGGGCTCCGCCCGCCGTCGTGGTCGCGGCCATGACTGCGTCCCAGACTTTCGTGTAATAGGCCTCGGCCGCGCCGGATCCCCGCGGCTCGGGCCGGCCGGCGAAGGTGAAGTAGAGGCAGCCGCCATCCGGGTAGGCGTGCGACTGGTGGGCGGACGCGGCGATGGTCCCGTCGACGGCCAGCACCGCGTCGAGGGCGGTCCGGTAAATCCGGGGCAAGGCGGTCCAAGACGCCGCGATCTCGATGGTGTCGGCGATGATCCCGCCCCGTACCAGCGATTCCAGCGGTGGGAGGACATTGCGGTGCTCCAGCCAGCGGGCGACCAGTCCGGCGTCGAGGGTGGTCGCGGGGCCGGCTTCCTGTTCGACGACGGCCATGACCGCCTCGATAAGGGTGGGATCGCCTTCGTCGAGGACGATCAGGACCGCGCCCTGCTCCACCTCGTACGACCGGCGGGACTCGGCCTCGTCGTACAGGCGCAGGACGGCCGGGGTGGCGCCCCGGCGGAGGATCCGCCGGCAGGCGTCGAGGCCGCCAGCGAAGTCCGCGAAGCCGAACGCGGCCCGGCGCTCGGCCGGCGGGCGAGGATGGGCCCGCAGTCGGGCCTCCGTGATGACGCCCAGGGTGCCTTCGCTGCCTACGAACAGTTGCGTCAGGTCGGGCCCGGTGGACTGGCGGGGTGCGGTCCCGCCGGTGCGGATGAGCCGTCCGTCCACCAGGGCGACTTCCAGGCCCACCACCATGTCCTCGATCTTCCCGTAGCGGGTCGAGTACTGGCCGGCGCCGCGGCAGGCCAGCCAGCCACCGATCGTGGACAGCACGATCGACTGCGGCCAGTGCCCGAGGGTCAGCCCATGCGCGGTTTGCAGGGTGACTTCGAAGGTGTCCCCGAAGGTGCCGGCCCGGACATCGACGAGCAATGACGTGCCATCCACGCCAACGATCCCGTGCAGGCCGGTGAGGTCGAGCGACACGCCGCCGAAGGCCGGGACGCTGGCGCCGCAGACCCCGCTGCGGCCGGCCAGAGCGGTTACTGGCACGCGGGACTGGTTGCAGACGGCCAGCACCGCGGCCACCTCCGACGCGGTGCCAGGCCGGGCCACGGCAGCCGGCCGCGACGGTGTGGTGTCCTCCAGGGCCCAGGCCAGGGCCACGGGCCACCAGTCGCGCCCGGCGTCGAGGCGGGCCTGCTCGCTGGTGTCGACGGCGGCGCACACCCCACCCAAGCGGGCGAGGAAGGCGTCGTCGACGGGCACCTCGCGGTTGAGGCGAGAGGGTCGGGTGGGGGCGCCGGCGTCGATGTTGATGGGTATGGCGGGCCGGGAAGTAGCTGTCACGGAGTGGCGGCGGTGGTCGGGCCCGGTGCCGGGGCGTTGGCGCCGGCCGTGGCGTTGCCGTCGGCCGGGGCGTTGGCGCCCGCCCGGTTGGCCCGGCGCTCCGCGTCGACGAGCTGCTCGAAGGTCGCCACCTGCGCGGCTTGTTCGGTGGCGCTCCAGCCCAGCTCGGGACCGAGGAGGGCCGCGACATCGCCGGCGGCCCGGGCGGTCGCCTCTCGGTCCAGGATGAGCGCTCTCGTCCGGCGGGCCAGTACGTCGTCCAGGGTGCGGGCCATCTCCCGGCGCACCGCCCACACGGCCTCGGCGCGCAGGTAGGGGAGTCCGGGTACGAGTGGTTCGCCGAAGGCGGGGTCGGCGTCGCACAGGCCTAGCACTTCGGAAGTCTCGGTCCCGTGCCGGCCGGCGAGATGGGCCAGGACCCCGGGCACCAGGCCGGCGGGGCTCGGGATGGCGGTCGCTTCCCCTGGCTGTCCGCATGCTCCGCCTGGCGCGCCGACCAGGGAGAGCCGGCGGGTCGGCGAGGCCGGCACCCGGTGGCCGGGAAGGCTACGGGCGACCACGTCGACGGTGTCGGCGGCCATGCGCCGGTAGGTCGTGAGCTTGCCACCCGTGACCGTCACCAGGCCGTTGGGCGAGGTGATGACCGTGTGCCGCCGGGACAGATCGGCGGTCCGGGCGCTCTTGGCGTCGCTCACCAGCGGCCGGAGGCCCGCCCAGGTGCCGGTGACATCGTCGGGGGTCAAGGTGGCGGTGGTCCAGGTGTTGACGGCCCGCAGCACGTACTCGACGTCGTCGGCCGTGCACTGGGGATCGTCGAGCGGCCCGTCGTAGTCGGTGTCGGTCGTCCCCACATAAGTGTAGTGGCCGGACTCCGCGGCGGTGCCGTGCTGGATTTCGTCGGCGGCCCAGGGGACCACGAAGATCGAACGCTTATCGCCCGGCACCGCCAGCACTGAGGCGAAATCACACGGCAGCTTCGCGGCCGGCACCGCCAGGTGGACGCCCTTGGCCGGCCGGATGGCCACGGGGCTGGTGGCGGTGTCGCCGGCCAGATGGGCGACCTGTTGGGACCACACGCCGCCGGCGTTGACAACTACCGCGGCGCGAACCTCGGTGTCGTCGACGAGGCGGGCGCCGGTCACCCGGCCCGCTCCTTCGATCAGCTGGGCCACTGGCGCGTAGTTGGCCAGGGTGGCGCCGTACTGGGCCGCGGTGCGGGCCAGGGCCAGC
>DASXZS010000254.1:0-3606 GCA_036501785.1 Acidimicrobiales bacterium
CGCGCCACCCACCGTCCGAGTCCGGAGCCGAGGGAATCCTCGGCCCCGGATGGACACTCTACTTTTTCGTCTCCCAGAAGATCTTGTCGATCTCGGCGATCTGGGTGAGCAGATCGTCGGCCACGGCGGTGTCGTTGGTGCCTTTGGCTGCGCCAGCGGCCTTGGTGGCCTTCCAGAACAGCTCGTGCAGCTGCGGGTGGGCCTCCAGGTGGGGCGGCTTGAAGTAGTCGGTCCAGAGCACCCACAGATGGTGCTTGACGAGCTCCGCCCGTTGTTCTTTGATCATGACGGCGCGGGTCTTGAACACGTTGTCGTCCGAGGCGTTGAACTTCTCCATGCACGCCTTGACCGAGTCCGCCTCGATACGGGCCTGAGCCGGGTCGTAGACGCCGCAGGGCAGGTCGCAGTGGGCGTGGATTGTCTGCGGCTCGCTCCATCGATCGGCGAGGCTGAGCAGGCGAGAAACAATCGTCATCAGCGAGGCTCCTTGGTGATGGTTCGTGAACACCTTCACCCTACCCACAACGCGGCGGCCGACCATTGGGCACCGGCCGGGGTGCTGGCCTGGATCGTGGTCGGGGCCGCCACGGTTGCGCTGGCACGCCGGCTGGGACGGCGGATGGTGGTCGCTGGCGACAGCATGCGGCCGGCCTTCGAGGCCGGCGACCGGTTGTGGATCGGCCCGGCCGTCCGGCTCCGGCCCGGCCAGGTGGTCGCCCTGGCAGATCCGCGCCAACCGGGCCGCCTGCTGGTAAAGCGCGTCCACCGGATCGACGACGACCGGGTGGAGGTCCGCGGCGACAACGACCCGGCCAGCACCGACAGCCGCCACTTCGGTCCGGTGCCCAGGGCCAGCGTGGCCGGCCGGGTCGTGTACCGCTACGCCCCGGCCCGCCGGGCCGGCTGGCGCCCGGGCCGGATCCCACCGAGTGGTCAGACCTGAGTGGTCAGGAGCTGACTACCCGTCGGGCAGGATCCAATCCCGCAGCAGTTGCTCGCGGCGCTCGGCCCAGTCCTCGGCGGTGATGGCGTAGCGCACGTGGTCCTCCCATACCCCGTTGATCTCCAGATACCGCTTGGCCACGCCCTCGTGACGCAGCCCCACCTTCTCGGCCACCCGGTGGCTGGCCCGGTTGCGGGGGATGATCGACGCCTGCAACCGGTGCAGGGACAGGTCCTCGAAGGCGAAGCGGCACAGGACCACGAAAGCCTCGGGCGTGTAGGAATTCCCGGCGACCGCCTCGTCGATCCAGTACCCAACGTAGGCATTCTGGTAGGGGCCGCGCTGCACCGACGACAGGTTGATCTCGCCGGCGAACCGCTCACGGCGGGGGCCGACGAAGATACCGAAGCCGTAGCCGTTGGCGAGTTGCCGCTCGCGCTCGCGCGCCCCGCATCGCGCCGCGAAGACCCGCCGGTCTTCGGTGGCGTCCGGCTGGCCCGGGAGCGGCCGCGGCTCCCATTTGACGAGCCAGTCCCGGGCCCGCAGCCGCACCTCCCGCCAGGCCTCGAAGTCGCTGACCACGAGCGGACGCAGCAGGACCCGCCGGCCCAGCAACTCGGGCCAGCCGGCCCGGCTGGGGTTGCTCCAGCTCACGGACGGGCCCCGGCGCTCAACGGCCCAGCGTCTCCGCGAGGGCGGCCAGGAACAGCGTCACGTTGCGCCGGCGGGCGGTGTGGCCCATGCAGCCGATCCGCCAGATCTTCCCCGCCCAGGGGCCGACGCCGCCGCCCGTCTCGATGCCGTACCGGGACAGCAGCGTCCGCCGCACCTCGGCGTCGTCCACGCCGGCGGGGACCACCACGGTGGTCAGCTGCGGCAAGCGGTGGCCTTCGGCCGCCCACAACTCCAGGCCCAGTTTTTCCAGGCCCTCCTGCAGCGCCGCCCCGCATTCGGCGTGGCGGGCCCAGGCCGCTTCCAGCCCTTCGTCCAGGACCGCCCCCAAGGCGGCATGCAGCGAGGTGATCATGGCGATGGGCGCGGTGTGGTGGTACTTGCGGGCCGGGCCGGAGGTGTAGTCGCCGATCATGCCCAGGTCGAGATACCAGCTGCGCGGCGTGGCGATGCGCCGTTGGCGGGCTCGGTCATTGATGGTGAAAGGGGCCAGCCCCGGTGACACTCCCAAACACTTCTGAGTCCCGCTGTACGCGATATCGACCCCCCACCCGTCGATGGCGACGGGGATCCCACCGAGGGAGGTCACGCAGTCGGCCAACAGGAGGGAATCGCCCTTGCCGGCGGCCACGGCGGCCACGTCGTTGCGGACACCGGTGCTCGTCTCGGCGTGGACGAGGGCGATGACCTTGGGGGCGCGGTGGGCGGCGAGCACCGCTGCCGGGTCCAGGTGCCGCCCCCACGGGGCGTCGACGCGCACCACTTCGGCGCCGCAGCGGGCGGCCACGTCGCACATGCGCTCACCGAACAACCCGTTGACGCCGACGACGACCACGTCGCCCGGTCCAACGGTGTTGACGAAAGCCGCTTCCATACCGGCCGAGCCCGTCCCCGATACCGGCAGGGTCAGAGGGTTGGTGGTCCCCCACACCGTACGCAGCCGGTCGCACGTCTCGTCCAGGACGCCGATGAACTCCGGATCGAGATGACCGAGCATGGGCCGCGTCAAGCCGGCCGTAGCCTCCGGATAGGGGTTGCACGGGCCCGGGCCCATGAGGATGCGATCGGTCAACACCATGGGCCGAAATGGTAGACGGCCGCGTGCCGGCTCGGCCCGTGCCGGCGTGGACGTCCGCATGGGGGGCCGGCGGGCCGGCGGGCCGAGCGGCCGCCTCAACCGGTTCGCAGGCTGGCCACCAGCCCGTCCAGAATGTCGGCCTCCGAAGTGAGGCAAATGTCGTGGTCGAAGTGGCGCATGATCTCGGCCAGCACCACCGTGCCACCGACGATGACATCGGCTCGCTCCGGCTCCACGCCCGGCCGGCGCCGGCGGGCCGCGGTGGGCTCCGCGGCCAAGGTGGTGAGCCACGCTTCGACAGCGTTGCGGCTGAGCCGGTAATGGTGCACCCGATCGCGGTCGTAGCCGTCGAGGCCTTGGTCGATCGCGGCCAGGGCGGCCACGGTGCCCGCCAGCCCCACCAGGGTGCGCCCGAGCCGGAACTCCGGCTGGTCCCGTTCGGCCTGATCCAGCAACCTGGCGACTTCCCGCCGGGCCTCGGCGACCTGGGCCGGCGCCGGCGGGTCAGAGGTGAGGACCCGCTCGGTGAGGCGGACACACCCGATGTCGAGCGAGCGAACCACCAGGGGGCCGCCGTCCGGCCCGGGACCCACGATCAGCTCGGTGGAGCCGCCGCCGATGTCGGCCACCAGCCAGGGCGCGGTGGCGGCGGCCAACTCGGCGGTGGCGCCGGCGAACGACAACCGCCCCTCCTCGTCGCCGCTCAGCAGCTCAGGGCGGACGCCGATGACCTCAGCGGCGGCGGTGAAAAAGTCCTCCCGGTTGGCGGCGTCGCGTGCCGCGGAGGTGGCCGTCATGCGGACCCGGGTCACACCGTGGGCGTCCATGACGGCGCGGTAGTCCCGCAGGACCGCCACCGTGCGTTCGATGGCGGCCGGGGCCAACCGGCGGTCCCGATCGACCAGCTGGCCCA
>DASXZS010000255.1:0-2921 GCA_036501785.1 Acidimicrobiales bacterium
CCCGCGCTTTGGCTTCCATCACCCACTGGAACCCCACCGGATGGCACTCGGCCATGTTGGAGCCGTCGATGATGATGCAGTCAGC
Organism: Acidimicrobiales bacterium; assembly: GCA_036501785.1. GTDB lineage: Bacteria > Actinomycetota > Acidimicrobiia > Acidimicrobiales > Palsa-688 > PALSA-693. The sequence goes on from DASXZS010000255.1 coordinate 86, forward strand.
GTTTTGCAGATCCTGCTGGAAAGTGGTCGCCCCGCCCCGACCAAACGACGTCCCCAAACTGGGGACGGTGGACGAGTGTCATATGCGGGCCTGGTTCTCGATCTGGATGGCGCCCAGGGCGGTGTAGAGCTTCTTCATCAGGTAGTTCTCTTCGTTGTCGAGCGTGGCCCCGCCGAGGCTGGCGATCCCCATGGTGCGCCGCACCCGTTTGCCGTCGTCGTCCCACTGCCAGCCGTCCCGGCGGGCCTGGATGACTCGATCGGCCACCATGTCCATGGCGGTCGCCAGATCGAGCCGCTCCCACTCCGTGCCGTGCGGGCGCCGGTACAGCACGTTGTAGCGGCGCTGCGGCCCGGTGGTCAGCTGGAGGCTGGCCGACCCCTTCGGGCACAGCCGGCCCCGGCTGACCGGTGAGTCGGGGTCACCTTCGATCTGCACAACTCTGCGGTCCTTGACGAACACGTTTTGGCCGCACCCCACCGCGCAGTAGGGGCACACCGACTTGACGACTTCGTCGGCGTCGGCCGTGCGGGCGCGCAGCTGGGCCGATTGCGTCGACTTGACCGCGGCGCCGCGGCCAGACGGGTCGATCCCCCGCAGCTGCCGCAGCAGCGGCCAGTCCCGGAGGCCCATCAGCCGGGCCCCGGAGCTCGAGCCAGCTCGGCCCGGCGAGCCGGGGCGCGGCCCGGAGGGTTCGGGACCGTCCCGTCTCTGGGCCATGGCGACTCCTCCCTCGCTGTCACGCGCCTCTCTGGCGTTTTACCCGACATCGGTGTCCCTCAACAGTGCCGGGAAGGCGCTCCTACACTTCCCGTATGACCGGCACGGCGACGGCGGTCCGAGCCGTCACGGCGCGCCGCTTTCGGCTGCCGGATCCGTCGGAGTGGCGCTCCGGCTGGGCCCGGTGGTGGTCGGTGGGAGCCGCCTACCGGGCCGTACGGGCGGCTGTGGTCATGCCCGGGCTCTTCGCCCTCAGTTACCAGGTCATCGGCAATTCGCAGGTGGCGACCTTCGCGGCCTTCGGCGGGTTCTCGACCCTGGTCCTGGCCGGTTTCGGCGGCACCCGCCGGGACCAGCTCGTCGCCCACCTGGGCCTGGCCGTCACCGGCAGCGCCCTGCTGACCATCGGCACCGCGGTCAACTCGTCGACCGCCCTGGCCGCGGTCGTCACCCTGGCGGTGGCGTTCGCGGTCTTGTTCTTCGGGGTGATCGGCCCCAACGCCGCATCGGGGGCCACGGCGGCCCTCCTGACCTACGTGCTGCCGGCGGCGTCGCCCGGCACCGTCTCGATGGTCCCGGATCGCCTGGCCGGATGGTGGTTGGCGTCGGTGGGCGGAACGCTCGCGGTGGTGCTGTTCTCGCCGAAGCCGCCCGCCGATCGTCTCCGGGCAGGGATCTCCGGCCTGGCTGTCGCCCTGGCCGACGAGCTGGACGCGGCCGCGGGCGGCACGCCCGACCCGGCGCGCCGGGAGGTGACGCTGACGGCCAAAGCGGCCTTGCGGAGCACCTTCACCGCCACCCCCTACCGCCCCACCGGGCTGGCTACGCCCGACCAGGCCATGAACAACGTCGTCGAGCTGCTCGACTGGGTCGTCGCCCTGGTGGGCGACACCGTCGGTCACGTCTCGGCGCTGGCCGCCATGGAGCCGGGAGACCGGGAGCTGCTGCGCCGCGCCGCCGAGACCCTGCGGGCGGCGGGCCACCTGGCCGTCCATGGCGATGGCGAAGTCGACTTGGCCTCCCTGGAGCAACTGCGAACCAACCGGGTTGCCGCCATCCGTCACCTGGCTCCGGACAGCCCGGAGTTCGAGGATGTCGTGCACGGTGCCTTCCATGCCCGAACCGTCGCCATCGCGGTGCGCACCACGGCAGCTGACACCCTGGTCGCCGCCCGGCGCGCCGCCCCGGAGGTGGTGGAAGAGCAGCGCCTGCGGTGGCTCGGCATCGAGGCCGGCGCCGGCGCCGACGCCCCAGGCCTCGACCGCTGGGGCGGGGCGCGCAGCGCGGCGCGGCTGGTGGGCCGCCACGCCAGCCTCCGCTCGGTGTGGCTGCGCAACAGCGCCCGCGGCGCCTTGGCCCTGGCCGCCGCGGTCGCCGTGGCCGACCTGACCAACGTCCAACACGGCTTCTGGGTGGTGCTGGGAACGCTGTCGGTCCTTCGGAGCAACGCCACCGCCACCGGGGCCACCGCCCTGCGGGCCGTGCTCGGTACGACCATCGGGTTCGTGATCGGCGCCGCCCTCGTCGTCGGGGTCGGCACCGACACGAACGTGTTGTGGGCGCTCCTTCCCGTCGCCGTGCTCATCGCGTCCTATACGCCGGGCGTCACCTCTTTTGTCACCGGTCAGGCGGCCTTCACGGTGGTGGTGTCGATCCTGTACAACCTGTTGGTGCCCGTCGGCTGGAAGGTCGGCGTCACCCGGATCGAGGATGTCGCCGTCGGGTGCGCCGTCAGCCTGGTGGTGGGGCTCCTGCTGTGGCCCAGGGGGGCGTCAGCGGTAGTGGCCACCGACCTCCACGACGCCTTCACTGCCGGTGCCGGCTATCTCGACGAGGCGGTGGGTTGGGCCGTCGGTACCCGGCCGGGGCCGCCCGAAGGCGGGGTGGAGGCAGTCGACGCCGCCGTTCGTCTCGACGACGCCCTGCGCGGCTATCTGACCGAGCAGGGCTCCAAGCGGACGTCCAAAGATGACCTCTGGAATCTCGTCGGGGCCGCCATGCGGCTGCGCCTGACGGCGGCCTCATTGGCCGGGCTGGCCCCGACGCCCCTGATGACGCCCACCGGGAGGCGGCTCGACGGTGAGGCTGCGGCCCTCACGGGCTGGTACCGCACCCT